>JAQYCY010000053.1:0-3892 GCA_028724485.1 Bacillota bacterium
AAGGCTCGGCAGGAAACGACGCTATCACAGCTAATAAGTTGGGCAAAAAGACGTTAACCTTTAAAAGTCAACTTGACGCTTACAATCAACTTAAAACAGGCGGCGTCGACTTTATCGTCATCGACTCGGTTATGGCAGGCTACTACGTATCGAAAAACTAAAATTTAAAACTTAAAGGGAAAACAAAATGAACGTTTCTTTCGTTTTGGAAACGCTGTTTCAAGGGTTCGGCAAAACAGTTCTGCTGTTTGTCGTAACCCTTGTCTTGGCTCTTCCACTCGGTTTGATTATTTCGTTTGGCTCTATGTCAAAGTTCAAACCGCTTAAATATTTAATAAGGGCAATAGTTTGGATAGTTCGCAGCACTCCGCTTATGCTGCAAATTTTGCTTGTTAGCTTTATTCCGTATTACGTGTTCGGCACTTATACGGTCGACCTTGCCTACAAGCTGAACATGGAAATCGACCAGCTTATGTTCTTTTTCGTTGCGGTAGCATTCGTATTGAATTATGCTTGTTATTTTTCGGAAATCTATCGTGGTGCGATTCAAGCTATTCCGCGTGGGCAATATGAAGCGGGCAAAGTTTTAGGGCTTAAAAAAGGGCAAATATTTTTCAGAATAGTGCTTTTCCAAGTGTTCAGAAAAATTCTTGCGCCTATGAGCAATGAAATAATTACTCTTGTAAAGGACACTGCGCTTGCCAGCGTACTCGGCGTTATCGACTTGTTTACTGCGGCTCAAAATATGATGAAAACCATAATAAGTTTAATGCCGCTTTTGTATGCAGGCGTATTCTATTTGGTATTCAACGGTTTACTTACTATATTATTCAGCGTCCTTGAAAAGAAAATGGCGTTTTATAAGGAGTAGATATGGCGTATTTGACGATCGAAAATTTCAATAAGAGTTTTGGCAAAACCGCCGTATTAAAGGGCATAGATTTCACTATGGAACGCGGCGAGGTTGTGTCGATTATCGGCTCGTCGGGTTCGGGCAAGACAACGCTTTTAAGGTGCATAAACTTTCTCGAAACGCCCGACAGCGGCATTATGACTTTGGACGGCGAAAGGTTGTTCGACTCGCAGTCGGACAAAAAGGAAACGGAGAGCAGTTTGCGTGAAAAACGGCTCAATTTCGGACTTGTGTTTCAATCGTTCAACCTGTTTCCGCAATACAAAGTTTTGAAAAACATTATGCTTGCTCCTATGCTTATGCTTGGCGAAAGATGCAGAAAATATAAAAATCGTTTGACGGTTAAGGCGCTTGAAGATATGCTTAAAATCAAGAGCAAAAGGGCGGAGCGTGATGTAAAACTCGACAATTTCGTTTTAGAAACGGTGGGCGGAAAGGCTGGCGACAAGCTGACGATTAAGACAGTCAATGAACTTATAAAAGGTTATCGCAGCCGTGAAAAAGACAGGATAGCAAGCGAGGCTCTTGAGCTACTTGAAAAAATCGGGCTTTCAGACAAAAAGGATAACTATCCGTGCGAATTGTCAGGCGGACAGTGCCAGCGTGTTGCGATAGCAAGAGCTTTGGCGTTAAGTCCGAAAATTCTTTGCTTTGACGAACCTACGTCGGCGCTCGATCCCGAGCTTACGGGCGAAGTGTTAAAAGTTATAAAATCGCTTAAAGGCGACAACCGCACTATGCTTATAGTAACTCACGAAATGGAGTTTGCAAAAAACGTTTCCGACAAGGTTATCTTTATGGCGGACGGCGTTGTCGAAGAAATGGGACGCCCTAATCAGATATTTGAAAAACCAAAGTCGGAAAAATTAAAAAATTTCTTGTATAAAGCGGAAAATAAGGAGCAGGAAAATGACTGAAAGTATCGGGGATAAAAGAAAAGAACTTTATGAAACCTTTTTAAAACTTAAAACCGTAGAAGAATGTGAAGAGTTTTTTAGCGACCTTTGCACTTATAAGGAAATAGACTGTATGGTTCAACGCCTTGACGCCGCAAAACTTTTGCTTGCAGGCGAAACTTATGAAAAAATCATTTCCGAAACAAATATATCGTCGACTACTTTGTCGAGAGTCAGCCGTTGCGTAAAGCACGGAAACGGTTATAAAAAACTTCTTGCAAACGACCAAAACGATAAGTGCAACAATTAAGTTTTTGTTCAAAATTAACAAGTCACCGAACCATAAACGTTAGCGACCAAGCTCGCTGCGTCAAAGCTCGGAAACGGTTATAAAAAACTTCTTGCAAACGACCAAAACGATAAGGGCAACAATTAAGTTTTTGTTCAAAATTAACAAGTCACCGAACCGCAAACGTTAGCGACCAAGCTCGCTGCGTCAAAGCTCGGTGACTTTTGTTTTAATTCTTCTTGTTGTTTAAAATCTTATACCGTGAGATATGAGCGAAATCGTCCTTTTTAAAGTTTTACGTTGCGAACTAAATGACCTGTAATTGTTCTTTTTGAAAGTCTAAACTGCAAGCTAAGTGAATCGTAATTGTTAAACAGTCGAATTTTGATGCTCGTTCAAATCGTCAAAAAACGATAAAAAAAATGTGTCAACACTATGCCGTAGACTTGACACTGTCAATAAATCGTGCTATTATATTTTAGCTTGATAAGCGCTTGTTTTATTTAAGCATAGGGCAGGTGAATTAGAGGCACGCAAATTTCAAAACATTTGCGTTAAAACATTTTAGCGGCGGCACAGACCGTTGCACACCATCTTCAGTGGAGAAATACCCAAGTGGCTGAAGGGGCTCCCCTGCTAAGGGAGTAGTACGGCATAACCGTAGCTCGGGTTCAAATCCCGATTTCTCCGCCACAAGCGAATTGTACGCACCCTAATGAAAAGTTAGAGTGCGTATTTTTCTTTTATAACGAATATTTCGGCATAAAAGTCGATTTGAACGGCAAAAAGAAGAATCAGCCGGGCGTTTAATTGCTCAGCTTGGAGGTTGTCTTTTTACCGAGTTTAAGCGAGTTGTTCGGCAGATGATAAATCGTACAGCAAAGCGTCGCGCTTGTATAAGTCAAGCACCCACAGTGCCATTTTTTAAATTGCCTTTGTAAAAGCCTTGACTTTTGCTTTGAAATATGCTCTACTAACTATGCCAAACGCGTTATATGCTCTAATTAGGAGTACGGGCTTTTTTCAACAGAATAGGTATATCCTTTTTTCGTGTGTCCATATTTTGAATTTGGTAAAAATGCAAAATCCATTTATGTGGACGATTATCCGTACTACATATAAACTTGTTTGGCGACAGTCGGAGTTTGCGGTTTTCGTGCGTTGGCTTCGGCTGGCGCACTTTTTTATTTTACGGAGGATGTATAAAATGCCAAAAAAAACAATAAATCACGACATCATTGCCGACGCATTGATAAATATGCATGATGAAATGAATATTTGTGATAGTGATACTGCCACTGGATTTAGAACATCAAAGAAAAAAGATCTTTTGAAATCCACAAAAGAAGGGTCTTTCGGAAAATTTACGCAAGAAATAAAGAAAAGACAAAGTAAGAAAGATGGGGAGATATAAGGACATTATGAAAAATGTCATGTATTTTATCGCAATAGTCATTGTTTTATTGAGCGCAATTATATTAATCTGTGGCTGTTCTCCGTCATTGGATAATGGTGGAGAACACAACAAAAACAATGCGGAAGAAAACAAGACATATGTGATTGATTTTTATATTAATAATCTAAAACAAGAAAACAGTTTACATATCCGCAACGGCGCTGATTATGCCTTGCCTTATCCTAACGATATTACGAAAGACAGTTCAAGTAATGTTTATTTCGTCGGTTGGTGTTTGGATGAACAATGTAAAAATATTTTACCGACGGATTATATATTCACAGCTGACACTAAATTATATGCCAAATTTGAAAATATAAATTTTGAGGCATATAAAT
>JAQYCY010000054.1:0-4926 GCA_028724485.1 Bacillota bacterium
ACCGATTTTACAAAAAATCAGTTAGCTCTTAATTATTATGAATAATACAGATGTTGCCAAATCGTTGCCAAAACACCTTTTAATTTTCGAAAAACCCAGTATTTATGCGGTGTTCAGCCGTTTCGTACATCATTCCCATTCAGTCGTTCACAACGACCGTGCCGTCCGATTTAATTTCGATTGTCATTCCGTCCTTGACGTAATTTAAAAACTCGTCGCCCAAACCGTCAACGGTCGGAATATTGTTCGGAGTCCAGACCGACGCCAAGATTGCGCCTGCCGCGGCAAGCGAATCGATAGGCTTTGAAAAAAGCAATGCGCCCGGATTGCAACCTATAACGGCGGCGTTATACAAAACCATTCCGCCGGTTGTAGAGCCGATAGTTTGCGGAAGACAAAGCGCAACGCCAACGGTTGATTTTCCGTACAAATCCTTATTGTTTTGGTCTGTGCAAATATTTTTACCTTTCTTGCAATCTTTGAACGACGCAAGCGTATTGAAACCTTCGTGCGATACGAGAGCTTTAAGTTTCGCTTCGCCCGGAACTACAGTTCTGCCCTTAAAAATCTTTTCCATTATCTTTTACCTCCCGTAATCTGGTCGAGAATTTCGGCATCGGAATAATAACGCGACGTCGTATAAGTTCTGAGTTTGTTCGAGTTCGTGATGACAGGCATAGTCGCGCAAAGCGGATTGTTCATATACATAAGCGGACAAATGTACGACACCACGACGCCCATACTTTTAAGTTTCTTTGCTCTTTCGGTTTTTTCAAACTCTTTGATGACGGCAGGAGCGGACGTGAAAACCGTCTTTATTGCGACTTTCTTTCTGCCCTTTTCTTTCAACTTTTCTTCGAGCCTATCCGTCCAGTCGTTGAGTTGCGTAAGCGTCATGTGCGGACAACCCATAAAGCAGAGTTTCGGTTTTGCGTCTTTGTTTTTCCAAATGACAGGATACGAGTTTTTGACTCTTTCGAGTTCCGCATCGTCGATGACGTAAACTTTTGCGTCTTTGTTTATAAGACTTTCGCCTTGTTCGACCGCCTCAGGCGTAAGTTTATCGATGTGATAAAGTCCGACCGAGCCGTTAGATGCGGTAGCCGCGCCGAAATCTTTGAGATAGGACAAAGTCTCGCCGTTAAGTTCGGTGCCAATCCACTTGTCAAGTCCCTTAACGTAAGGAACGTCTTCCAAAACCTTCATTCCTATTGCCGAACCAAGAAGTTGAGCCTCAGGTTTTTTCGTGGTTTTGATTTCGACTATCCAAGACGCCTTTCTGCCTTCGTCGGTCAAAAGTCCGAAGTAAGGAACAAAGCCGACTATCGAACCGAACATTTCGATTATGCCCGAGTTACGGTTGCATCTTGCGCCCAAAACCGAGTTTGCATAGTTGACCGCGCTCGATTCTGCCCAAGAAAGAACGTCGCCTTTTTTAGGACGGTTGCCGACTTCGTCGAAATAGCAGGCGCAGGTAAACGTGTCGTCACCGAGCAATCCGATTTGTTTGAGTTGCTTTTCATATCTCTTTTGCGGTCCGTACATAACTTTAAAGACCAAGTCTTGCAAAGCGTTTTTCGGCACGTTCTTATCGCACGGACGAGGGTCGGCAGAAAATTTCTGCTTTGATACGACGCCGGCCGCAAGAAGTTCGTCCATAAGGTCAAAAACGCCCTTTATGACGATAACGCCGAAGCTGGTTACGATGTGACCGTATTTACTCGTGACAGGCACCATTTTGGTTGCGCCGAAAGTTTCGCCGTACATCACGAGAGTTTTCATGATTTTTGCCATTACCTCGCCTTGCGAGCCGTCTAAAATCTCTTGTTGTTCCTTTGTGATTTCCATATATAATTACCCCCGATTACAGTTTCATTGCAACGTCCCAAGCGCGCCATACGACCGTTCTCAAATTGCCTACGCCGTTGCAGTCGCCGACCAAATGAACTTTTCCGCTTTCTTTTGCGACAGGCGACGGAATATATCCGACCGACGTGATAACCGAATCGCCGTCGATTTTAAATTGTTTTCCGTCTTTGTCACAAGCGACAACGCCGTCATCGCAAATTTCGCAAAGTTTGGTGTTCAAATGGACTTCGACTTTGTTAAGTTTGAAGAAATCTCTTAAATAAGACGAGTTTGCAAGACATACTCCCTTCATCGCCACAAGGTCGTTTTTCATTTCGACGATTACAGGCGTTTTGCCCTTGTTATAAAGGTCGAGCGCAATTTCGCAACCCGACAAACCGCCGCCGATAACGATAACCTTGTTACCGACTTCTTTTTGCCCTAAAAGATATTCGCACGCTTCTATACCCTTGTCGAAGCCCTTAACGTTTACGCGTCTAGGTTTTGCGCCCGTCGCAACGACAATTTCGTCCGCATCGAGGCTCTTTAAATCTTTGACTTCGGTATTAAGTTTTATTTCGATACCCTTGTCTGCCATTTCCTTTTCGTACCACTTCAAAAGCTCTCTGTCCTTTTCCTTAAACGACGGAGCGGCAGCGGCAATAAATACACCGCCCAAAACTCCGCTCTTTTCATAAAGCGTAACGGAATGTCCGCGCATTGCGCAAACTCTTGCGACTTCCATACCGCCTACACCGCCGCCGATAACGGCGATTTTCTTTTTCTTCTTGGCAGGTACGATTTTATACTTCTTGCTTTGCATAGTCGTCGGATTAAGCGCACAACGAGCCATACCAGCATTGTCGCCAAGAGACTGGTCGTTGCCTACGCCGTTGTAGTGCGCCATATTGAAGCAAGCATTATGACAGCAAATACAAGGATGAATGGACGCAAGGTCGTCGTTCATAAGTTTTGTAACCCACTTAGGGTCGGTAAGGAATTGACGAGCAACGCCCATACCGTCGATTTTGCCGTCGGCAATGGCCTTTGCCGCTGCTTCGGGTGTCATTTTACCTGCGCAAACAACAGGAATATCGACAAATTTCTTAATGTGTTCGACGTCTGCCAAATTGCAGTTTTGCGGCATATAAGGAGCAGGATGCGCCCAATACCATGCGTCGTAAGTGCCGTTGTCGCAGTTAAGCATATCGTAACCTGCGTCCTGCAAATATTTTGCCGCCTTTTCCGACTCTTGCATATCTCTGCCGACTTCGACGTAATCCTCACCGGGCAATGCGCCTTCGCCAAAGCCCTTCGTCTTTGAAATTACCGAATAACGGAGCGAAACAGGATAATCTTTTCCGCAAACCTTTTTTATCGCTTGCACTATCTCGACAGGGAAACGATAACGGTTTTCAAACGAACCGCCGTATTCGTCCTTTCTGAGATTGGTGTATTTCATAGTAAATTGGTCAAGCAAATAGCCTTCGTGTACTGCGTGAATTTCAACGCCGTCTACGCCTGCGTCCTTGCACAACTTTGCCGTCTTTGCAAACGCATCGATCATCTTATGGATTTCTTTTACCGTAAGCGGACGCGAAATACAACTGTCGTCCCATCTGTTCGGAGTCGCGCTTGCGCTTGCCGTAAGATAGCTTACGTCAAGTATAGGTTTTAAAGCCGCGCCCAACGCTTTGTTGTGTATAGCTTTAATCATAATGTCGTTTATTGCAAGCGAACGGCCGAATCCTGCCGTAAGCTGTACGAACAATTTACAACCCGTTTTGTGGAACTCGTCCATAAACTCTTTCAATTTTTTAA
Source organism: Bacillota bacterium (assembly GCA_028724485.1). Taxonomy (GTDB): domain Bacteria; phylum Bacillota; class Clostridia; order Christensenellales; family CAG-917; genus CAG-917. Next base: position 3,670 of record JAQYCY010000054.1, read on the forward strand.
ACTTGCCCTTGCCTTCATAAAGCCATTTGCCGAGAAGTATATCTCTTATCGGCGCAATGCCGGGCAAAATAAGACCGACGTTTTCCTTTGCTCTTTCAAGCAAGAAATTCGCCGCTTCTTTGTCATAATGGTTTGGCTCCATCCAACCGAAAATGGACGTGCCGCCCATAGACGTCATAACTATTCTGTTTTTGATTTCGACGTTGCCGATTTTCCACGGCGTGAATAAAGGTTTAAACTCTTCTTTCATGCAATCCCACCTTAACTTTAAGCCTTAGGCTTTTTTCTTAGTTTACACAAATTATATATTAAAATTCTAGGCAATTCAATAGGCTTACAAAAAAAATCAATATTTTTTTATCGATTTAAACCGCAAAATTTTTCAATCGTTAGACAATATAAATAAATTGTGTTAAACTCGAATTATGAAATACGAATACCCTGCAATAATAAGCAAAATCGATGACGGCGATTTTAAATACGACGTCTATTTCGTAGATTTTTATACGCACACAAACGGCGTAGATTTTGATGACGCTATGTACATGGCAAGCGACTGTTTAAAAGCATTGGTAAATATGTACAACGAAATAAATCAATCATTGCCTACGCCTACAAACCCGACCGAAGTCATCGCCGAAACGCCCGACGCCAAAGTATACGTCATATCGGCAGAAGCGTGAACGAAATAAATCAATCATTGCCGACGCCCACAAACCCGACCGAAGTCATCGCCGAAACGCTCGATTCCAAAGTATACGTCATATCGGCAGATGCGTGATTAAGCTAATTTATAAAGCCAAACCCAAGCGGCAATCCGATTGAGTTAGTTTGATTGGGTTAGTTTGATTGAGTTTGTTTGATTGAGCCAACTGCTTACTTGGCTAATTCTTTTAAACTTTAAATTCTGTTTGAGCTAATTTAATTGAGCAAACTATATGAGCAAAGAGTATGATTGACCTAATAAAATCGAGCAATAAAAAAACGGAGTTAATTCTCCGTTTTTTTATGCTCTATATACACACTCAAATAGAGATAATATAACGAATCTCATTCTCTACTATTTATACTCTATATGCATTACGCTATACAAATAAAAGAACGGAATTAGTTCTCCGTTCTTTCATATCCTACTAAATAATCTATCGATACTCCGAAATAGCTCGCAAGCAAAATCAAATAATGCAATGTCGGCTCTCTTTTATCGTTTTCCCAAAGGCTTATAATACCCTTACTTACGCCTATTTGTTTTGCAAG
>JAQYCY010000055.1:0-6398 GCA_028724485.1 Bacillota bacterium
AGGGGCAATAATGCGTAAAATGTCAAAACTTATGTTTTGTCTTAAAAATCTTTCATCAAACATATTTTCATTGAGCTTTTTTTAATTAACTTTTCTATTTTCTTTAATTTTCTTTTAAGTTTTAAATAGCAATATTTAAAAAACTTAGTTTGCACATTATGGACCTTTGTCAAGCGGCGACGCCATTTGCCTATTGACATAATGCAAAATTGCTTTATTATATAATTAAGCAAGCATAATAAAAAGCCGTTTAAACGGAACTAACTATTAAACCAAAGGAAAACGATTATGAAAAAGAGAGCCATTGTTTTGGTCGTGACTCTGCTTATTGTATGCGTTTTATGCTTCTCGGCTTGTGGAACAAAGAATGGTGGAACAAACGCATCGGACGGCAAGTTGTCCGACAAGGGAAAGAAAATTTTAGAAGGACTTATCGCGCAAGTCGAAAGTCTATCGAACCGTAGCGAGATTGAGGTGTTGCAAATAAACGTCACTCCCGTCAATTTTTTCAGCGAGCGAGTCAGCGTTTTAATTGCAATTCCCGAAACGTCAGCCGACGGCGTAACTACGATAAAGCGTAAACTTGTTAAATATAACATCGAAATAGAAAACAAGATGGACAGCGCGTCATATAATGCGGGAATAGACGTAAAAAGGCTAAATTCAGAATTAAAATCATACTTTGAAAATAAAAGCGGAAATCAAACGGCAAACGGTTAGAGTTAACGCACGCTAAGGAAAAAGCAAATTTTAAACAAAATAAAACGGCAACGAGGTTGCCGTTTTATTTTTTTGTGAGTTAGTATTTTATTTTAAATCGATATTTAAACTTTGATACGCTACTCGTTTTAATATATGCCGTTTAAAGCAGATTATGTCAAAACTTAGGTTTTGCTAATTGATTAGTACATATCTCCGCCCATCGGTGGCATTTGAGGCGCAGGCGGTTCAGGAATATCCGTGACGAGCGCTTCGGTTGTAAGGAGCGTACTTGCGACGGAAGCCGCATTTTGAAGAGCGCTTCTCGTAACTTTTGTAGGGTCGAGGATGCCTTTTTTGACCATATCGCAATATTCGTTTGACAATGCGTCGTAACCGTAATTTGCCTTTTTGGCTTTGACGATTTCGTTGATGACTACGCCGCCGTCAACTCCTGCGTTGTAAGCGATTTGTCTGATTGGAGCTTCGAGAGCTTTGACGATGATGTTCGCGCCCGTTTTAACGTCGCCTTCTAAAGTATCGACGTCGGCTTTGACTTTTTCCATAATGCTGAGAAGAGCAACGCCGCCACCGGGGACAACGCCTTCTTCGACAGCCGCTCTTGTAGCCGCCAAAGCGTCTTCGATACGGAGCTTGCGTTCTTTCATTTCTACTTCGGTTGCCGCGCCTACGCCGATAACCGCAACGCCGCCTGCAAGTTTAGCAAGACGTTCTTGAAGTTTTTCACGGTCATAATCGGACGTGGTTTCCTTGATTTGAGCTTTGATTGATTCGACTCTTGCTTTGATTGCTTGAGGGTCGCCCGCGCCGCCGACGATAGTGGTGTTGTCTTTATCGACTTTGACGCTCTTTGCTCTGCCGAGCATATCGAGAGTAGTGTTTTTAAGTTCCAAACCGAGGTCTGAAGAAATTACGGTTGCGCCCGTCAAAGTTGCGATATCTTCGAGCATAGCCTTTCTTCTGTCGCCAAATCCCGGAGCCTTTACCGCCACGCAGTTGAAAACGCCTTTAAGTTTGTTGACAATAATGGTTGTCAACGCTTCGCCTTCGATGTCGTCTGCGATGATTAAAAGTTTTAAGCCGTTTTTAAGGACTTCTTCGAGAATAGGAAGAATTTCTTGAATGTTGCTGATTTTCTTGTCGGTTATCAAAATGACAGGGGAGTCAAGCTCAGCTTGCATTTTGTCGGTGTTTGTGACAAGATACGGCGACGCATAGCCGCGGTCGAATTGCATACCTTCGACAACCGTAAGTTCGGTAGTCATGGTTTTGCCTTCGTCGATTGTGATAACGCCGTCTTTTCCGACTTTTTCCATAGCGTCCGAAATAAGAGCGCCGATTGTTTCATCACCTGCCGAAATTGAAGCTACTTGTGCGATAGCCGTCTTGTTTTCGATTGGTTTCGATATACCTTTAAGTTCTTCAACGGCTTTATCGGTTGCGATTTTGATACCTTTTTTCAAAATCATCGGGTTTGCGCCTGCCGCAACGTTTTTAAGTCCTTCTTTGATGATAGCTTGGGCAAGAACAGCCGCAGTGGTCGTTCCGTCACCAGCGATGTCGTTCGTCTTTGTCGAAACTTCCTTTATAATTTGAGCGCCCATATTTTCAAACGGGTCTTTGATTTCGATTTCCTTTGCGATTGTTACGCCGTCGTTTGTGACGAGCGGAGTGCCGAATTTTTTGTCGAGAACGACGTTTCTTCCTTTCGGTCCGAGCGTAACTTTTACGGTGTCGGCAAGAGTGTCAACGCCTGCTTCGAGTGCCTTTCTGGCTTCGATGCCGTATTTAAATTGTTTAGCCATTTTTTGCCTCCTATTATTCTACAACTGCCAAAATATCGCTTTGGCGTACGATTGTTACTTCTTCGTTGTCGATTTTAAAATCGCTGCCGGCATATTTTGAGTACAAAACCTTGTCGCCGACTTTAACTTGCATTTTGATTTCTTTGCCGTCGATAATGCCGCCCGGACCTACTGCGAGAACTTCTGCGAGTTGCGGTTTTTCTTGCGCAGAGCTTGGAAGTACTATTCCGCTTGCAGTCTTTTCAGCCGTGTCGATAGCTTTTACTACTACTTTGTCAAAGAGTGGTTTGATTACCATAAATTTACCTCCGTTTATCTTTAAATTTTAACAATAGTGATTATATAATCTTTAACAATATTTGTCAACATTTTTGAGCAAAAATATATATAAATTTTTGTTCAAATTTTGTCGATTTCAATCTTAAATTATTTGATAATCCGATTTTTTGAAGTTTTTATTTTTTGATTTCACGGTTTCTATTTACTTGCCGTTTTTCGTATGCTATAATTTCTAAAAACTTCGAGGTGAGATTATGGATAAGTGGGATAGCAGATTTATCGAAATGGCGAAGCTCGTTTCAAGCTGGTCGAGTTGCCATCGCGACGGCAGGCAAGTAGGAGCAGTCATTGTTAAGGACAAGAGAATTTTGACGACGGGTTACAACGGCGCGCCGTCGGGAGTTTTTAATTGCCGCGATAAGGGCGTATGTATGCGCGACGAAAGGGGCATTAAATCGGGTACTTGTCAAGAGCTGTGCTATGCCGTTCACGCCGAACAAAATGCAATTATTCAAGCCGCAAAACAAGGCATAAGCGTTGACGGAGCAACTATTTACGTCACTCATCAACCTTGTTCGATTTGCACTAAAATGATTATCAATTCGGGCATAAAGCGTATCGTTTACGTTCATCCGTATCCTGACGATTTTTCCCTTCAACTTATCGGCGAGGCAGGCATACTTCTCGAACATTTTGAAGAATAATAAATTAAGTTTATAAGTTTAGTAGTTAAATTTTGATTTGCTTATAAATATCTATAAGCCTGAATCATTATTATGCAGAGCATTAAGTTTTAACTTTAATACGAAACGAAAACGAATACAATCTTGAAAACGAAGAGCAGTCTTCGTTTTTTTATTTCGACTTTTACACCTTATTACGTTTTGCTTATTTTCGCCTACGCCGTTATGATAAAATTTACGCTTTCAAAAAGCTACAAATTATGACATTTTAGTGATTATTTTTTATTTTCCGCAATAGCTTATAATATGAAACGAAAGGGCGGCATTGAAAAATACGGCTACGATAGCGACGTAGGCGGTTACGGCAAAATCGGCTTATCGGTTAACGATGGCAAAATTTTGCCTTGCGACAATCATAATATTGCTTGCGGCGAGGAGGGAAGCGGCGCATACGGAAAAGTCGCAAGTTTCAATTTTGGCAATAAAGCAAATGCCGATTATGAAAATCGACTGTCGGACAAAACTGACAAAAAACGCAAACGATGTAATCGCGGCGGCATGTTTGCCGTGATTGTCATAGCGTTGTGCTTTATAGTCACGATAGTAGCTTGCGGTATTTTGAACGGAGGTATTTTAAACGCTATAAGTTATGGTGACAGCTACAAAAAATTTTATCTTTTGTCAATGGAAAGTTTCGACGATTTGGACTTGGCTCGTCAGGCAGGAATAATCAACAAAAAACGCGGCGGAGCAGGCTACGTTTTAAAATACGACGAAAGCTATAAACTCATCGCCGCAATTTACGATAGCAAGGAGGACGCCGAAAGAGTACTTTCAAAGCAAGAAGAAGGAACTTCGCTCATTGAAATTTCGATTTCACCTTTCAGCGGTCTTGAAAATTGGCATAGTAGGGCGAAGTCTGCGTTAGGAACGATAGTAAAATGCTATGAAAGTCTTAATGATATCATAATTAAAAACGCAAGCGGCGAAATGAGCGAGACGGAAGCAAAAAACAAATTGCTTGTGCTTATAGGGGCGATTGCAAAAACGCAGACGGAGTTTGCCAAAGTCGCAAAATCGGAAAACGCATTAAATTTTGACTCGAAACTCTCCGCAACGCTGTCGATGCTCGAAGAACTCAGGGAAAAAACGTTTTCGCTTAGTTCCGTGCGTTTTACTCAGATTGCGGTTGTAGTGCTTTTTTGCAATTAAAGCGGCAAATTTTTCAGCGCGATTAAAATGCCTTGATTTTAATTTGTTTTTGAATTATAATGACGCTATGGCATATACATCACTTTACAGAAGATTTCGTCCCGACACTTTCGATAAGGTTATAGGGCAAGAACATATCGTCAAAACGCTTGTCAACCAAATTAAAAATAAGGCGGTCGGGCATGCGTATTTGTTTACGGGTACTCGCGGTACGGGTAAAACTTCCGTTGCAAAAATTTTGGCGAGAGCTGTCAACTGTGATAGTCCCGTAAACGGTTCGCCTTGCGGAAAATGCCATAGCTGTCAGGAAATGAAGCTGTCTACAAATTTCGACATTCTCGAAATAGACGCCGCGTCGAATAACAGCGTTGACCAAATAAGGGAACTTACCGAAAAGATAAATTATGCGCCCGTCAAAGAAGGCGGTTACAAAGTTTATATAATCGACGAAGTTCACATGCTTACGAAAAGCGCGTATAACGCTTTGTTGAAAACTCTCGAAGAGCCGCCGACGCACGCTATTTTTATTTTGTGTACGACCGAAGTTCAGGCAATTCCGCAAACCATTCTTTCAAGATGCTTGCGTTTCGATTTCAGACTTATTCCGACTGCAAAACTTGTAAGTCACCTTAAATCGGTTTACGACGCCGTGGGCGCTAAATATGAAGATGACGCGCTTATGCTTATTGCGCAAGCAGGCGCAGGCAGTGTAAGAGATACGTTGTCGATTGCCGATATGTGCCTTTCATACTGCGGCGAAAAGGTTACATATACAGGGGTTTTGGAAGTTTTGGGCGAAAGCGATCCTCATAGCATAATTACGCTTGCAAACGATATTTTGAGCGGAAATTTGTCGCTGGCTCTTGAAAAGGTCGCAAAAATCGTCGATTTGGGAAAGAGTATTCAAACTCTTTCTTCTTCGCTTGCCGAAACGTTCAGGAATATGATGTTTGTCAAAAAGTGCAGTACGGCGAACAAGTTTTTAGGTCTGCCGCAAGACATATTTGAAAGCCTTGACAAAGTGCAACGAAATTATCAAACCGAAACCTTGCTTAACGCTATGAAAAAATTTACGGCGTTAGAGGGAGAATTCAAATATTCTTCACAGCATCGTATATTGCTCGAAGCCGCAATAGTCGAAGTCGGACTTTTTGAGAACGGCGAAACGGAAAAAAAAACGATAATTGCGCCAAAACAAACCGTTAGGTCTTTGCAATCCGCAAATACGGTAAAAGCAGAAGAGAATACTAAGCCAAGCAAGGAAAGCGAAGCGGAAAACATAGACGTAAAAGCCGTTCCAAACGCAAGCGTCAATCAAACGCCGTCTACAAACGAAAACGGAAAAATTACGGTTTCAATGACCGACGATTTGGCGAAAAAGGCAAATCAAATATGGGGATTTGTTATGGCGGCAGTGCTTGGCGAAATGGATAGAATGGGAAGCGACAGCTTTTTGAAATTCGCCGTGTCGGACGCAGAGCCTAAAATCGTTGACGGAAAATTTGTGGTCTATTTTGCGGACGGTCAGCCGTATACGATTGCGACTAAACCGGACAATAAGGCGTTTTTGAGAAAGGCAATTTCCGACGTGACGGATATGGACTGTGAGTTTAAAAAGAAACTCGTTCTCGACGAAGACAACACGGTCGATTATTTAAAATCGATGTTCGGCGACGATATAACCATAAAGAAGTAGTAA
>JAQYCY010000056.1:0-12663 GCA_028724485.1 Bacillota bacterium
GCTAACGAGACTTGCCATCAGCGAGCAATTCATTGCGAGCGTGCAACGTGACCTCGTCCATCTTTAATCCGAGGGCACGCAAAAAAATAATAAAACCATCTCAGATGATTTAATTCTTACCTTGCCCTACACGCAAAATCTTGTTTTGCGTGTGAAAAGTCGAAACCGACTTTATAGCAAAAAACCTGCCATCTGGCAGGTTTTTGCAAAGTTTGTCGTGTTTCGACTTGTTGGAGCTGCTAACGAGACTTGCCATCAGCGAGCAATTCATTGCGAGCGTGCAACGTGACCTCGTCCATCTTTAATCCGAGGTCACGCAAAAAAATAATAAAACCATCTCAGTGAGATGGTTTAAAATGCTGGAGCTGCTAACGAGACTTGAACTCGTGACCTCGTCCTTACCAAGGACGTGCTCTACCGACTGAGCCATAGCAGCAATAGCTTTAATCAAAGCTACATTATTGTATATTAGTCTGAAAAAATTGTCAACCGTTTGACTTAGCCTTTAAAGCATTTTTGCAAAACTAATTCCATTCTTGCTATTTTTATTGCGCTGACAAATACTTTCATCGCAAAATTGAGCTCATCGAGATTCGGAACCGACGGTGCAATTCTGATGTTCATATTGTAATCGTCCATTCCGTACGGAAAAGTCGAACCCGCCTTTGTGAAAGATACGCCTGCTTCTTTTGAAAGCTCGACAATTCGCTTAGCGCAATTCTTAACGTCAACCGAGATGAAATAACCGCCGTTCGGCTTCGACCATTTAACCCATCTGTCGCCGTCAAAAGCATCGGACAACGCTTTGTCCACGGTTTGGAATTTCGGGCGCAAAATGTCGGCATGCTTTGCCATGAGTTTCAAAACGCCGTCCTTATCTTTAAGGAAAAGAGCGTGCATATATTGATTGACTTTGTTAGGTCCGATAGTCTTGTAGAACATGTGAGCTTTAAGCTCGTTTACGTTTGCTTCGCTTGTTGCGATACAGCTTATGCCTGCGCTTGCAAACGTAACTTTCGACGTAGAAGCAAACTCGTAAATTCTGTTTTCGGTGCCTGCTTTTTTAGCAACGTCGAATATGTTTTTAAGTTTATCGTCGGTGTCGTAAAGACTATGTACGCAATATGCGTTATCCCAAAAGATTCTGAAATCTTCTGCAGCAACCGGCATGGTTGCAAGGCGTTCGACAACTTCATCGCTATAGGTAATGCCCGTCGGGTTGCTATATTTCGGAACGCACCAAATACCTTTTATGGATGCGTCCGCTTTAACCATAGGCTCAATCAAATCCATATCAGGACCTGTCGAAAGCATAGGAACGGTTATCATTTCGATGCCTAACGCTTCGCAAATAGCAAAGTGACGGTCATAACCCGGAGCCGGACAGATAAACTTTGCCTTAGGAAGCTTATTCCACGGAATACTGCCTAAAACTCCAAATTGTTTAGCAAATTGTACCACGTCGTACATAATCGACAAACTCGAACTGTCGGCGGTTATTACTTCGTCGGCTTTAACGCCGAGAATGTCTGCGAACAATTCGCGACTTTCTTTTGTGCCGAGCGGTCCGCCGTAATTGCGTACGTCAATGCCTTGCGACATAAAATCCGCTCCCTTCACGACGTCAAACATCGGAACGGATAGATCAAGCTGTTCACGACAAGGACGACCGCGGGTCATATCGACGACTTTGCCTTCTTTTTGATACTTTTTCATAAGTTTCAACTCATCGGCAAGAGTCTTTTCAAGCACTTCTTTTGTTAACTCTTTATAATCCATTTAAGTTTCCTCAATAAAAGACAATAGCACATTATCAAAAAGTTGACAAGCGTTGTCTTATAATTTATCTTATTCTTCCTGATTTTTTCTTGTGATAATTTTAATCGGAGTGCCCTCGAAATCAAACGACGAGCGGAGAGCGTTTTCAAGATAACGCTTGTACGAAAAATGCATAAGTTCGGGGTCGTTGACTTTCAGAACAAACGTAGGCGGATTAGCTCCGATTTCGGTTATATAGAAAATTTTAAGGCGTTTGCCGTTTTTGGCAGGCGGTTCGTTTATTCTTGTGGCGTCGATTAGAACCTCATTGAGAAGCCCCGTCGAGATCCTCCTTGACGCGTTTTCGTACACCTTTTTGACGTAAGGCAAAAGAGTGTCGATTCGCTTTCCGGTTTTTGCGGACAAGAAGAGCGGTTTGACGTAATCCATAAATTTCAAATCGTTTGTGAGCTTATCTTTAAATCTGTTTACGGTGTTAGTGTCTTTTTCAATCAAGTCCCACTTGTTCATGACTATGACGGAAGGTTTTCCTTCATCGTGAACAAAGCCTGCAATTTTAACGTCCTGTTCGGTCATTCCTTCCGTGGCGTCGCAAACTATCACCGCAACGTCGCTGCGCCTTACCGCCATAAGCGAACGCATAACCGAATACTTTTCAAGGTCTTCGCCGATATTTCCCTTTTTGCGCATACCTGCCGTATCGATAATCGTATATTCGTCGTCACCGACTTTAAGTTTTGTATCTATAGCGTCGCGAGTCGTACCTGCAATGTCCGAAACTATAACTCGTTCATATCCGAGCAACTTGTTCGTGATAGACGATTTTCCGGCGTTAGGTTTTCCGACGATTGCTATTTTAAGGCTACTGTCTTCTTCGATTTCGCCGCCTACAACGCTGTCTAAAACGGCGTCGAGAAGGTCGCCTATGCCCTTGCCTTGTTCGGCAGAAACAGGATACGGATCGCCGAATCCCAATGAATAAAAATCGTAAAGAGTGTCTTTTTGATTGTTGTCGAGTTTGTTTACGCAAAGCACGACGGGAACTTTTGCGCGTCTTAAATAATTTGCGACTTGTTCGTCGTCAACGGTAACGCCCGTTTTGCCGTCAACCACAAAGACGATTGCTTGCGCCGTGTCTATTGCAAGTTCCGCTTGCGTTTTAATGTGACGCCACATTTCGTCTTGCGATTTAAGCTCCAAACCGCCCGTATCGATAAGCGTAAAAACCTTGCCGCACCACTCTGCATCGACGTAAACTCTGTCACGAGTAACCCCGGGGGTGTTTTCGACAATGGAAATACGCTTGCCTGCGATTTTATTGAATAACGTAGATTTGCCGACGTTTGGTCTGCCGACAATTGCAACTAATGGTTTCATTTTAACTCCGATAATTTCTTTATAAGGTCGCCGCCCGTTTCATTTACGACAATCACTTTTCCGAGCGCTTTTTCTACTTCGTCAAGCGACACGTTGTCTAAAAACAAAGTCGAAAACTCTTTTAACATATTTGACGGAACGGTGTATGCGTCATAGCCTTTTGGCGCTTGTGCCAAAATATCTCCTGCCGTTACGAGTCCCGAAACCGTAACGGTCTTTCCGAAGAAGTTGTTTTCGATAGCCTTTACGGTAATTTCAAGTCCCAATTTATCGGCAACGATTTTTGCGACGTTTTTTAATACAGGTTCAAAGGATACGCCCGTCAACATACAAACTCTTTTGCCGACTTTCATATCGGGCGTTTCGTCAAGACTGTATTCCACACTCTCCAAAAACTCTCTGACAAGACCGACGCCGTTTTCGATTTGCGGGAAATCCTGATAAAACTCATAACTCGGAATCTCTCTTTCCGCCTTTATATACATTTCGTCCGCCGCAAAGCAAAAGCCACCGTAACGATTGTACCTTTCTTCGACAAGGTCTATGGTTTTAGCCGCTTCTTCTTTATCGAAAGGTTTTAAGTTGTCAAGACCGCTTCGGTGAGTCGTAAGTCCTACGGGAACGATTGCAACCGACAAAACGCCTTCGATTTCGTGCAAGCGGTCGATAGAATCCAGCATAACGTCGCCGTCGTTCACGTCGGGCACAACGACAAGCTGAGTGTGCATTTTAATTCCGCCGTCGGACAAAGTTTTTAAAATCTGTCTCAGTTTTAAAGTGTTCGGGTTTCTGACCAAATCCTTTCTTATCTCGTCGTTCATCGCGTGAACGGAAATGTATAAAGGACTGAGTTTAAGCCTTAAAATACGTTCTATGTCCTTTTCCGTTACGTTAGTCATAGTAACGTAACTGCCGCTTATAAACGAAAACCGATAATCGTCGTCTTTGACGTACAGCGCATCGCGCATACCTTTCGGAAGCTGGTCGACAAAGCAAAACTTGCATTTGTTTTTACATCTGACGGGGCTTAACTCTTTGTCGATTTCTATGCCAAGCGGGACGTCCGCTTTCTTTTTGACTTTAATAGTTTTCTCTTTGCCGTTTCTTTTTACCACAACAGAGAACTTTTCTTTTGAATCGTAAAAAAGGCAGTCAAGAATATCGCAAAAAGGATAACCGTCAAACGAAACGAGTTCGTCGCCGATTTTAAACCCTTGTTTTTTTCCTTCTTTTGCCAATGCGACAATTTTAGCCATCGTTTTCGACTCCGCCGCTTGCAATAAATTTGCAAACGTCTTCTAATTGTCCTTCTCTAATTCTATTTCTGATATTCGTCACAAGCTCAACGTTTAAATCGGTTTGCAAAAGGTCGTAAAGTTTTACGATTACGTCTTGCGTTGTTTTCGCGTACGCTATAAGTTTGTTTTCGCTAAGATATTCGACGTCACTTTTTTGCACGCCGTCTTTCGGCGCAAATGCGATAACCGCTTTGCTTGCCATAAACGCTTTACCAACCGTCATAGCGTCATAGTTTGTTATAAGAATGTCGCTGACGCTTAAATAGTCATTGTAAAGAGCGAGTTTGTCAAACACCTGCACGTTGTCGCAAGACTTAGCTTCTATTCTTTTCCTGATTTTATTTTGCAGTTTTTTGTTGTCTACGTAAGCTATGATATTGATGATATCGCCTTGGTCGAAAAGCATATCGAGCGCTTCGAGATTTTCTTTCCCTTCGTTCACGCAAACGAAAACCGTCGGAACGTCTTTAAGCCCCAATTTCTCTTTTAGCGCAGTTTTGCTTTCGGCGTCTAAGCGTTCGATTTTAAGCGGAATACCCAGCGGATATACGTCGCCGCTTGGGACGCCTTTTGTCAAAAGTTCTGCCTTTAATTGTTCGTTTTCGACTATATATTTATCGACTTTTGATGTGACTATGTATTTATCGAGCGTAAAGTCGCCGCAAATGGAAATTATAGGAGTATCGAATTCATTATCTATTGCAGAAGCTACGGTAAGAAGCAATCCGTACGTTGACGGACAAACGACCGCGATAGGTTTAAATCTCTTTATAGCGTTAGAAATTCGACGGCTATATCCCTTTGCTTTCTTTTTCTTGTCGAAATTGCACTTTTTATGCAATTCGCCAAGCGACGGCAATTTGTTGACAATTTTGTTCAAACCACCGAGCCATTTCACTTTTTTGCCGTAATTGTTTTCGTCCATAACGACAACGTAATGCGTTTTGGTATTATCAAAATATGATTTTATTTCGTTTGAAACTATTCCCTTTTCGTCCTTTGACGTAACAATGAGAATATACGGCATTTTCTTAAAATCTCCCATTTAGTCCTCCAATACAATAGGCATAATGACAGGGAAATGTCTGTCTTTTGCAAAATAGTTCTTAATCGGTTTTCTTATGAGTTTAGGCAAATCCGCTCTATCCTCGAGTTCGGCAAAATTGATTTCCGAAATGGTTTTTTCGACGATAGACTTTATCACGTCGGAAACTTCCGGCGAAATTTCAAAACCACGCGCCAAAATATCGCAAGGCGTCGACAATTTCTCCGCCTTGAAATCTATCGAAACGAGCAAGACGATAAGTCCGTTTTCGGCAAGGTGTTTACGCTCATTGACTATGCTCTTTCCATCGTCAAGCATTTCTCCGTCAACGAATATCGCCCCCGACGGAACGTTGGAATGTCTTTTGACTTCGGTTTTAGAAAAACCGTAAACTTGTCCGATTTCGGGAATATTGATGTTTGCCTTAGGCACTCCGAGCGCTTCGGCAAGCATTGCGTGCTTTCTTTGATGACGGTATTCTCCGTGTACAGGCATAAAGAATTTAGGCTTTACAAGAGAAAGCATAATTTTCAATTCTTCTTCGTAGGCGTGCCCCGAAACGTGAACGTCGTTCATTGCATCGTAAATTACTTCCGCGCCGCATTTAAAGAGATTGTTTATAACTCTGTAAATATATTTATCATTTCCCGGAATAGGCGAACTTGACAATACTACAAGGTCGTTTTCGCCGAGTACGATTTTTTTGAACTCACCTTGCGAAAGACGAGTAAGTGCGCTCATAGGCTCGCCTTGCGTTCCCGTTGCAATTATAAGCTGTTTAGAATACGGAAGGTTGCCTGCGCTTTCAACGATTATGTTCTTAGGAACTTTAAGCTCTCCGACGCTTGCCGCTACTTCGACAATCATCTTCATACTTCTGCCCGACAATATAACTTTTCTGCCGTACTTTTCGGCAAGGTCCAAAATTTGCTGAACGCGATAATTGCTCGAAGCAAACGTCGCGACCGTAATTCTTCTGTCGCGATTGTTGTTGAAAATCGTATCGAGCGTTCTTCCGACGACCTTTTCGGACGTGGAATGTCCTTTTCTTTCGACGTTCGTCGATTCGCCGAGCATAAGCAAAACGCCCTTTGCTCCGATTTCCGCAATGCGTTGAAGGTCGGTGAGTTTGCCGTCAATCGGTGTTGAATCGATTTTGAAGTCGCCGGTAAAAAAGACCGTTCCGAGCGGCGTATCGATAGCAAGCGCGCATGCGCCTGCCATAGAATGCGCAACCTTTATAAATTCACATTCAAAGACGCCGAGTTTAATTTTGTCGCCCGGTTCGACGGTAATCATATTTGCGTCCGCCCTTCTCATCGCCAATTTATGGTCGAGAATACCGAGCGTTAAAGCAGTGCCGTAAATCGGCACTTTGATGTCGTCCGCAAGATACGGAATAGCTCCGATATGGTCTTCGTGTCCGTGCGTAAGCACTATGCCGCGCACTTTGTCAATATTATCTAAAATGTAAGTCGTATCGGGAATGATTGCGTCGATTCCGGGTGTAGACTCGTCCGGAAACGTAACGCCGCAATCGATAATAATTATGTCGTTGTCATATTCCAAGGCGGTCATATTTTTGCCGATTTCGCCGACGCCGCCGAGAAAAACAACTTTTACTTGTTTCTTTGCCACATTATCCTCCATTATATATGCTAAATTATACACCAATCGATTGTTTTTTACAATAAAAAGAAATAACTATTAGACTAATTATTATAATATTATAACAGCGTTTTTATCGTCTTATCCCAAAGCGACAGCGATAATTATGCCGATTTTATCGCATTGCGACGATATTACGCTTTAAAACCGATTTAAAAATAATAACCTATAAAACAGCGGAACTTAATTATAGCCACAAACAAGCAGCATCAGACAATCTTATAGTTTCCGCTTTCCACAAGCATAAGATTCGTCTGATAATAACTTTTCAGCGTGCCGATATCCGACCAATAGCCGTCCAGACTATACGCGCCCATTTCGCCTATAAGTCGCGGAAACAAATCTTTGCCGAAGTCGTAAAATCCGTCGGGAATAGCTTCAATGATTTCTTTCTTCAATGCATAAATTCCCGTATTCACGATTCCGCTTGTCTTTTCGGTCGGCTTTTCTATAAAGCGAACTATTTTGTCGCCCGACAATTCGACAAGTCCGTATCCCGTGGCGTCGTCCACTTTCTTAACCGCAAGCGTTGCCAGATCGTTCGATTCGATATGCTTTTTTACGAAATCGGAAAAATCCATTTCAAAATAAGCGTCGCCCGACACCACCAAAAAATCGTCCGATAATTCTTTTGCCGCATTTTTAACCGCGCCTGCCGTTCCGAGCGGAACGTTTTCAGTAAAATACGTTATGTTCGCGCCCAGTCTTTGCCCGTTGCCCAAATAGTTTTTTATCACGTCACCTAGATATCCAAGCGTTACGATAACGTCCTTAAAGCCTTGTTTAACAAGCCTGTCTATAATAATTTCGATGATAGGAACGCCGACCATAGTCACCATAGGTTTCGGAATACCCTCGGTTAGCGGTCTCAATCTTTCACCTTTGCCCCCTGCCAATATTAAAACTTTCATAATTTTAGTTTAAAAAGATTTCTCAAAAGTATTCCATTTAGTTTACTTGTTTTTTATATTAGTGTATAATTTTGCTATCGATAGTTTTCTATCGAAAACATTTTACTTAACAAAAGGAGCCACAAAATGAGAGTTTACAATTTTGCAGCAGGACCTTCGATGCTTCCTCTTGAAGTATTGCTTGAAGCTAAGGCAAGTTTAGAAGATTTCAACAATTCGGGAATGAGCGTAATGGAACTTACGCACCGCGGAAAGGTTTACGAACCTGTCCACAACGAATGCATTTCCTTAATCAGAGAACTTCTTAACGTTTCCGACGAATACGAAGTATTATTGCTTCAAGGCGGCGCATCCACACAATTCGAAGCAGTTCCGCTCAATCTTTTGAACAAATCGGGCAAAGCAGATTACGTCGTAACGGGCAACTTTGCTTCAAAGGCTTACAAAGAAGCCAAAAAATACGGCGACATCGCCTGCGCCGGCTCATCCGAAGATAAAAACTTTACTTACATTCCTTCTTATTCTTTCCGTGATGATGCCGACTATGCGCACATCACCTCCAACAACACGATTTTTGGCGTTGAATACAAGGAATATCCAAAAACCAAAATGCCGCTCGTTGCCGATATGTCATCGGACATTATGAGCCACGTCATCGACGTAAACAATTTCGGTCTTATCTATGCAGGCGCGCAAAAGAACTTGGGACCTGCAGGCGTAACCGTCGTTATCGTTCGTAAGGATCTTATCGGAAATGCTCAACCTATCTGCCCTACTATGCTCAGATACGACGTTCACGCTAAAAACAACAGCCTTTACAACACACCGCCTACTTTCGCAATCTATATGATGATGCTCAACCTTCGTTATCTCAAAAAGAACGGCGGCGTTAAGGCAATCGAAAAGATTAACAACGAAAAGGCTAAAATGCTTTATGACTTTATCGACAACTCGGATTTCTATAAAAACCCTGTCGAAAAGAGCGTCCGTTCGATTATGAACGTTCCGTTCACCACTCCTAACGCAGACCTTGACGCAGCTTGCGTAAAGGGCGCAGAGGCAAACGGTCTTTTGTCGCTTAAAGGTCACCGTTTGGTCGGCGGACTCAGAGCCAGCATCTACAACGCTATGCCGATCGAAGGCGTTAAAGCTCTTATCGATTATCTCAAAAAATTTGAGATGGAAAACAAATAAGGTGAAAAATGACTAACGTTTTAAAATTAAATTCTATTTCAAAAAAAGTCAACGACGTTTTGACAAACGGATATGCTTTGTCGGACGATTGCGCTACTCCGGACGCGGTTCTCGTTCGTAGCTTCAATATGCACGAATGGGCAGTTCCTGAAACGCTTCAATGCGTTGCTCGCGCAGGAGCAGGCGTAAACAACATTCCGACAGGCGAATATGCAAAACGCGGCATAGTTGTTTTCAACACGCCGGGCGCAAATGCAAACGCCGTTAAAGAACTTGTTATCGGCGCATTGTTTATTGCCGCAAGAAATATTTTCGAAGGCAATGCCTGGGCAAACACCCTTACGGGCGACGACGTTAAAAAACAAGTCGAAAAAGGCAAAGGTCAATTTGCAGGAACGGAAGTTCTCGGAAAGACTATCGGTGTTTTAGGACTCGGCGCAATCGGCAGAAAGGTAGCGGCTGCTTGCAATGCTCTCGGTATGACGGTTGTCGGTTACGACCCTTTCCTTAGCGAAAACGCAAAAGCAGAAATTCCTTTCGTCACCGTTTACAAAACTATGGACGAAGTGTTTAAAGTAAGCGATTTCGTTACGCTTCACATGCCTTTCACTCCTGAAACTAAAAACCTTATCGGCAGCGCGGCTATCGCAAAAATGAAGGACGGCGTTATCATCATCAATGCCGCTCGCGGAGAGCTTGTCAACAATGCAGATATCAAAGACGCTTTGACAAGCGGAAAGGTCAGAAAATACGTCGTAGACTTCCCTGACGGCGATTGCTTGAATTTTAAAGGAATTGTTGCAATCCCTCACCTTGGAGCATCGACCGAAGAGGCCGAAGACAACTGCGCGGTTATGGCTGCCGAAGAAATTAAGGCTTACATTGAAGACGGCAATATCATCAACAGCGTAAACCTTCCTAACCTTAAAGTCGCAAAAGACGGCGCTCACCGTATCGGCGTTATCTACAAGGGCAAGCTCGGAAAAGTAAACGGTAAAGTTACAACCGCTACTCGCGGCGAATACAACTACTCGATTATCGACGGCGACGAAACGGACGCATCCGCAATCACTGCCGACGAACTTATTAAAGTCAGAGTCGTTTACTAATTCTCTTGGCATTAAAGTGCTTGCATCTTAAAGCAAATTAAACACAATCAAAAAGGCTTATCGAATGATAAGCCTTTTTTGTTTACTATTAAATTTATGCGCCGATAAGTTAAAATCTTGATATTTAAACTAATACAATAAATTTCATACTGACTTCGTTTTGTTCAATTCCCGTCGGAATTTAATGTGGCAACCTGATAAATTTAATATACCAACCTGATAGATTTCAAACTGACTTGAAAAGATTTCATACTAACCTAAAAAAGGTTTTTACCGAATTAGGACAAGTTTTAATCAAATTAAAACTAATTTAATACTAAGCTAATGATTTAATCTTTTACAAATCAAATTAAACCCTTATCATAAAAGGAACGCAACTACTCAGTTTAAAATTCTCAACTTGTCGTGGACGAGCTTGCAATGAATTTTCTTTAAATCGTAAAGTTCGCCGTCGATTTGAAATTTGCTGTTGTCCAAAATTTCAAGGTCAAATTCATCACGCACGAACTCTCTCGTTTCAGGACGGCTGAGATGCTTGGTCTTTAAATAACTGAAAAGCATCGGATATTTTTGTCCCTTTTTGAGTTTGTCAATCATGACTACGTTCAAAAGTCCGTCGCCTATAACCGAATTCGGCGACATATTAAGTCCTCCGCCGACATAAAGTCCGTTTGCGACGGAAGTTATCAAAATATCTCTGTCTTCGGTCACGCCGTCAATCGTATATCTGATTTTATGAAACTTCAAGTGTAAAACGACCCACAAAAGCGCGGCGAAATAACTCGCTTTGCCCTTCTTTTCCTTTTGGATCGCATAGCGTTCCAATATATCGACGTCCATACCGAGCCCAGCGACGTTCAAACAACGCAAGTCGTCGTTGATTTGAATAAAGTCGGTACGTCTGACTTCGCCTTTCAAAAATTGTTCGACAAAATCTATCGTCTTTTTCGGAAACTTCATCGCTCTTGCGAAGTCGTTACCCGTTCCGCAAGGCAAAAGTCCAAGCGCAATGGTATCGAAGTTTTCAATTCCCATAAGAGCTTCGCCGAAAGTTCCGTCGCCACCCAAAACCAAAACCTTTGCGTCAGTTTGTGTTTTGTTTATCTCTCTCACGATTTCCGTTGCGTGATTCTTACGCTCCGTTTTGTGAAGCGTGTACTCGACGCCACGTTTATCGAACTCGCTTATAAGTTCGTTGAAAATTTTGATACTGCTTCCGCTTTTGCTTGTCGGATTGTAAATTATATCAAACATAGTTCTTCTCCCAATAAAAATATTATACACTTTTAACCGTGTTATGTAAAGGCTAAAACGCAAAAAAGCGTTTTGAGAAAAAACGTAAGAATTATATCGGAATAAATTAAACTTAGTCTTGACAAATTTTTAAAAAGCTGTATAATAGAATAATCGTTTGGACAGTTTTATATATTTTATATAATATATATAACAATTTGTCCCTACAATAAAACTACTATTGCAAGGAGTAAAAATGCAGATTATCGACGGTAGCCTTGACGCTTTATGGCTTATACTCAGAATATTCTTGGCAGGTCTCTGCGGCTTTTTAATCGGCTACGAAAGAAAGACCCGTTCAAAAGAAGCAGGCATCCGTACCCACGCAATAGTCTGTATGGCGGCTTGCATAATGATGATTGTGTCTAAATACGGTTTCGCCGACCAAGCAATCGGAAGCGGCGGCGTCAGAGGCGCAGACTCTGCACGTATTGCGGCGCAGGTCGTCAGCGGCATAGGTTTCCTTGGCGCAGGCGTCATCATATATCGCAGAGATATGCTCCACGGCATAACTACCGCGGCAGGCATTTGGGCGACTTCGGGCATCGGTCTTGCTCTCGGCGCAGGAATGTACGTCATAGGCATTGCGTCAACGATTCTTCTTATAGGTTTCCAAGTGTTGTTGCACGTTCCTTTCAAAGTTTTACGCGGAAGAGTTTACAGCATACTTAAAGCGCAAATAGAAGTCAACAGCAGCGAAGAGTTGCAACGTTTCAAAGAAGTGTTCAAAATCAAACGCTTCTTGCGTTATAAAGAAAACACGGACGGCAAAGGCGGTTATATTGCAGATCTTGAATTTTCGGTTACGTCAATCTACACTGCCGAACGTATCCACGAAATTATGGCGGAAAACCCGTACATAAAGTCGCTTGAAAAATACGAAGAAATTTAAGAATGATTTTTAACATTTAATATGCAAAATAGCAACAAAAAACGGCTAATTTAATAGCCGTTTTTCTTTAAACAAATTCTCTTTGTTTTTGTCAATT
>JAQYCY010000057.1:0-4053 GCA_028724485.1 Bacillota bacterium
CCGCCTTGCTCGGTGTAATATTTTTCGTTATTATCCGAAATCTCTACGTGTCCTAAGTGATAACACTCGTAAAAAGCGGAATCGTCTATATACTCGACTGTCGACGGAACATACACAAATTGAAGCCTTGTACAACTTGAAAAAGCCTCTTTTTCTATGCGTTTAAGCCCTTTCGGAAAACCTAAATCGATTCCCAAAGTTTTACACTCGTCAAAAGCTCGTTCGCATATCGTTTCGAGTGCTTCGGGAAATTTTGAAAAATACAAACGGTAACAGTATGAAAACGCCCCCTCCTCGATAGTCTTTATCGTAGACGGCATCTCCGCTTCTTCCAATTCATAACAGTCGGAAAAGAAAAACATAGGTATAGTTTCGATGTTTTGCGGAAGCGTAGCAGTTGCAAGCGTTTGGCAACAGTCAAACACACTGCTGCCTAAACTGTCAACCTCTTTGGGCAATACGGCACTTTTCAAGTTCATGCAATATCTGAACGCGCCGCTTCCTATCTCTCTCACGCTTTCGGGAACGGTGACGTTTTCAATAAGTTCGCAACTTTCAAATGCGCTGTCGCCGATTTTTTTAAGTCCTAACGGCAAATCGATGCTTTTAAGCGCAAAACAATTTATAAAGGCATTATTGCCTATTTCGACAAGAACTTTCGGAAAATTTATCGTTTCGAGTTTTTCACAATAGGCAAACGCCTCCTCGTCGATTATTTCAACCGAGTCAGGCAGTTTGACCGACACAATACGGCTTTCGGAAAAAGCTTTTTTGCCTATTCTTTTTAAATCGGCAGGCAATTTACTGTTTTCGTTTGCAAAAACAAGTGTGTCGCCGTTAAGCAAACACCCGTCACGAAAGAGATATACCCCGTCAATCATGCCGATTTCGCAATCACCGCAAATCGAGTTTGCAAACAAATATTCAAAAAATGTTTTACTCGTAAATTTTTCTACTCTTTTTCTTAAATCGATTCTTTCCATAACTACTCCGATTTTAATATCTACATTTTATCACAACTACTCCTTTTTTTCAACGTACAAACCGCTATTGCTTAAAAAACTATACGTTTTTAATAATGCATTAAGACCATACGGCTTGATTTGTTATGATCCCTATAAAACTTTGCGGACGCTTTTTAACAATTCTTTAAGGCGTTTCGACTTGATTGTTACAAACTATACGGTTTGCATTCATACAATACATTTAAGTAGTAGGCTTACGTTAAAAAAAATTTACCGTCGTTAAATAGAATTTTTTTAAAAATCGTTGACTTTTGCTATATAGCGTCATATAATACAAATAGTTGAATAATTGTTCAACTGTTATGTCAAAGCCTTTTTTTGAAGGAGGAACAAGAATATATGGAAGACAACAAAAATCTAATTTGCGAGGAGAACAGTCCGCACTCGGACGTAGTTAAAAAAATCAAGGAGCAAATGCCCGATGATGACACGGTGTTTGACCTTGCCGAACTTTTTAAAGTATTCGGCGACTCGACAAGAACGAAAATTTTAAGCTGTCTCGAAATCAGCGAGCTATGCGTGTGCGACATTGTGTCCTGTCTTAATATGACAACTTCGGCAATCTCGCATCAACTCAGAATTTTAAGACAAGCTAAACTTGTAAAAACTCGCAAATGCGGAAAAGAAGTTTTCTATTCGCTCGACGACGACCACGTATCCAAAATTTATGAATGTGCCTTATCGCACATCAAAGAATAAAACTACTTAGAGGTGCTATTATGAAAAAGAACGTAAACATTGAAGTTGACTGCGCGGTATGTGCACAAAAATGCGAAGACGCTATCAAAAAAGTCGACGGCGTCAACTCTTGCGCAATAAATTTTATCACTCAAAAAATGATGATTGACGTTGACGATAACAACACCGACGCAATTATAAAAAAAGTAAAAAAAGCGGCAAAGAAAATCGAACCCGACTTTGTTATGGATATCTAATAACATTGTTTAAAATATAAATCACACATTACTACTATGACAAAAAAGCAAAAAAAGAACTTAATAAGAATTATCGTATCGCTTGCGGCATTTTTGATTATATTGTTGTTTGACAAAGTTATCATCAAACACGTCTCGCCTTACTTTTCGCTTGCGACAGTAATTCCGAATAAATACGGTTGGCTACTCGCCTTCGGAATGTATTTTATGGTATACGTCATCATCGGCTATGACGTAATATGGCGCGCTGTCAGGAACATATTCCACGGACAGGTTTTCGACGAAAACTTCCTTATGGTTATCGCTACGTTCGGTGCGTTCGGACTTGCCGTTTATAGAGGCGTAACGGGACAAGAGGTCGAAGGCTTTGACGAAGCATGCGCGGTTTTGCTATTCTATCAAGTCGGCGAATGGTTTCAATCGTATGCTGTCGGCAAATCGAGAAAAGACATTTCTTCGCTTATGGACGTCCGCCCCGACTATGCAAACGTAATGCGTGACGGCTCTCTCCAATCGGTTGACCCATCTGAGGTCGCAATCGGCGAAATCATAACTATTAAACCGGGCGAAAAAGTTCCGCTTGACGGAATTGTCATAAGCGGCTCTTCAACGCTTGACACAAAGGCATTGACGGGCGAAGCATTGCCTAGCGACGTCAACGTCGGCGATAACGTAATCAGCGGCACGGTCAACGTAAGCGGAACGATTGAAGTAAAAGTTCTTAAAGTGTTTTACGACTCGACCGTAGCAAAAATTCTCGACCTAGTCGAAAATGCCTCGTCGCAAAAGTCGAAAGCCGAAAACTTCATCACCAAATTCGCCCGCTTCTATACTCCGACAGTCGTTACGATTGCCCTAATACTTGCGCTCATTCCGAGCATAGTCACAAAACAACCGTCCGTATGGATTTACAGAGCTTTGTCCTTTTTGGTTGTTTCCTGCCCTTGCGCTTTGGTTATATCCATTCCTCTCTCATTCTTTGCCGGCATAGGCGGAGCGTCAAAAGAAGGAATACTCATAAAAGGCAGTAGCTACCTCGAAAAATTCAACAGGGCCGATATATTCGTTTTCGACAAAACGGGTACACTCACAAAAGGCAACTTCAAAGTAACGGCTGTTTATCCAAGTGACAAACGCGATGAAATTCTTCATCTTGCGGCTATCGCAGAAAAAGGCTCGAATCATCCTATCGCAAAATCGATTATTTCTGAATACGGCAAAGACGTTTCGGAAAACTATTCCATAGAAGATATGGCAGGCTTCGGCATCGTCGCAAACGGAGATGACAAAATTCTTTGCGGAAATGCAAAACTTATGGATAAATTCGGTATCGCCTACACTACGCAAGACGGTCTCGGAACGGTAATCTACGTTGCCAAAAACGACGAATTCGTCGGCTCGATTTTGATAAGCGACGAAATAAAACCCGAAAGCAAGCAGGCAATTCAAAGTCTTAACGAACTCGGTGCGAAAACCGTTATGCTCACGGGCGACAACGACCGCATTGCAAAAGGCGTTGCCGACGAGCTTAATCTTAGCGAATACAAGGCATCGCTTCTTCCGCAAGATAAAGTCGGCGAAGTCGAAAAACTGCTTGCAGAGAAAGGCAAAAACGACGTTTTGTGTTTCGTCGGTGACGGAATCAATGACGCGCCCGTTCTTATGCGTTCAGACATAGGAATTGCAATGGGCGGCGTAGGCTCAGATGCAGCAATCGAAGCGTCGGATATAGTTTTGATGCACGACGATTTGACAGGCATCGGCACTGCGAAAAGAATTGCGAAAAAAACTATGCGAATAGTTTTTGAAAACATAATTTTCGCTCTCGGCATAAAACTTATAATTTTGATTTTGTCCGCTCTCGGCATAACTAATATGTGGTTTGCAGTATTCGGCGACGTAGGCGTTGCGGTAATAGCGATTTTGAATGCAATGCGTGCCGCAAGAAAATCGAAATCGCTAAAACAATCAAACGCTATGACGGCATAGTTAGTTGTCAATGAACTCAATCAATTTGTCGGCAATAATTTGCCTATGGTATCTAAACCGACAAATTAAGTTTGGTTTATGAAACTGTTTTTGATAACAATATG
>JAQYCY010000058.1:0-8161 GCA_028724485.1 Bacillota bacterium
AATTAACTAAATTTACGCAAACCCCCCAAGAAATGCAGTGTTTTACGTTAAAATGGTTAAAAATTAAAGATTTATAATAAAATTACCTAAATTGCATAAAAAGCGTTGACATTTATTCGTAAATTATGTAAAATGGGTAAAATCAAACAAGGAAAGAATAGAAATGGAAGATTTTTATCAAACTCATGCATTGTTTCGTACACAAGATATTTTAGAAAATTTTACAAGTGTGCGTAGCATGCAAGCGAAATTAAAATCGTTAATTGACGTTGGGCGTATAGCAAAAATAAAAAACGGATTATATGCGACGGTTAATCCCTTAACCGGAGATGTTTTTGCGAGCCGTTTTGAAATAGCGTCGGCTCTTTTTGAAAATGCCTGCGTTGCATATCATTCGGCGTTAGAATTTCACGGGCTTGGCAATCAAATGTTTTCAGAGGTGCAAGTTTTTACCGAAAAAAGAAATATTCCCTTTGAATATAATGGGCTTGAATACAGATTTTTCTCTTATGCCGCAAAAGGCGGAATAATGCGCTTAGAGCAAAATGCGGAAATCGTCGTTACCGATTTAGAAAGAACGGTAGTGGACTGTATTGACCGTATCGACCTTGCGGGCGGGCTTGAAGAACTTGTTACGGCGTTAAACGGCATAACACATCTTGACGAGCAAGCGTTATTATCCTATTTGAAAGAGTACAACAAGAAATTTGTTTATAAAAAGGCGGGCTTTTTACTTTCATTGCTCAAGAAAGACCTTCTTTCGCAAAACTTCTTTGATATATGTAAGCAAAACTGTTCTATAAAATTAGAAGATATAAGCGAAAATAAAAAGATGCCGAGAAAAACGGATAAGTATTGGGGGCTTATGTATCCCGAAAAACTTATAAACACGGAGAATTGATATGATAAACATATCTCAAAAGAACGTAGTTAAAATAGCAAAAGAGACGAATTTTATAAAAGATAAAGTTGAAAAGGTTATGCGCCTTGCGGATATTTTAGAGTTTGTGTTCACGTCTAAATGGAAAGATAAACTCGCACTTAAAGGCGGAACGGCAATCAATTTGTTTTATCGTGAACTTCCAAGACTTTCCGTTGATATAGACTTAGACTATATCGGCGATACGAAAGAAGAAATGGAAAAAGATAAGGAAGAATTGTGGAACTTCCTGCAAATGGCGTTATTTCAAAAGAATTATTCGCTTTCGCCACAAAGTAAAAGGTATTTTGCGTTAGATTCCGCCGTTTTTCAATATATAAACAATGCAGGCAACCGCGACAATATAAAAATAGAAATAAACTATCTTGATAGAAAGCACGTTCTTCCGCTCTGCGACAAACCTATTAAAACACCCGCTGCCGAAAGCGAGATATGCGTAAAAGTTTTAAGTGCTTGTGAATTATACGGAAGCAAACGTGCGGCTTTAATCGGTCGTTGTAAACCAAGAGACGTTTACGACGCTTATGGTCTGATTGCAAATGATATTATCGAAGATAAGGAAATGCTTAAAAAATGTACCATATTCTATAACTGTATCGGTGGCGATGCTAGTATTTGCGACGTTTCTCTTGATATTTTAGACGGTGTTACGGATAGAGATATCAATAGGCAATTAAAACCTATGCTTAACAAAAACGACCGTTTCAAAAAAGACGCGGTAATCGTTTTGATAAAAGAATATTTGCAAGAATTGCTTGTGTTTAGCGATGACGAAAAAGAATTTGTTAAAGAGTTCGCTAATAAAAATTATCGCCCTGAACTGTTGTTTGAAGATAAAGAAATATTAGAGCGTATCTCTGCGCACCCAATGGCATTATGGCGTGTAAGAGAAAATAATTAAATATGACGGAAATTGTCATATTTGGTATGGTAGAATTGTATATCAGTTTCAATTAAAGAAAATTATTAAATGAGGATATTATGAATTACGAATTATTAAAAAAAGAAATCGAACTTTATAAGAATTGTAAAGAGAACAATAAGGAAGCTTTTGATGGTAGAGCAGAGAGAATAGCCTATTATAAATTCTATGATAAAGATAAATTATTAAAGATAGCTGAAGAAGATTTTGTAGAATACATAGGCAAATTATGGGCTTCTAATATGTATGGTAATAAAAAATATTTAGTAAACAAAATGATTGATAGCAATGGAGGATATGAAAATCTATTAAAGATATTATCCGAATTTCTATTTGGGGTTTCAGGTATTGAAAAACGTTGGGATAAATTTTATAAAGAGTGTAAATTTTTTGGTCCCTCAAGTATGAGTGAACTTTTGGCGTATCTTTATCCTGATGATTTTGCTTTAATGAATAGTCAAGTAATAAAGGCATTATCTTACTTAGGATATGATAAGTTGCCTCACTATAATTATCAGTATACTGGTAAAAATTATATTAAAGTGTGTGACATAATTAAAGAATTAAAAAACGAATTAATAAAAGCAGGGATAGAGTGCGAAAATTTATTAGCGGTTGATTATTTCTTGTGGAAGGTCGCCGACCATGCCGTAGAAACGAAACCACAAGAGCAGCAGAAAATGGTTGTGGTTGATAATAAAACAAGTGAATTTATACATAAGGACACAATAGAAAAAATTGTTAATATTGGAACTATGCTTGGTTTTGATGCTCAGGCTGAAGTACAGGTAGCAAAAGGTGCAAAGGTTGATGCTGTTTGGTCTGTAAATATTGGAAACATGGGTAGAGTTATTTATGTTTTCGAAGTTCAAACAAAGGGAAGTATTGATAGTTTGATTTTGAATCTACAAAAGGCGGCTAACAATAAGGCGGTGCAAGCAGTTGTTGCTGTGTCTGATGAAAAGCAATTGATAGACATTAAAAATGAATCCGAGCCACTCCATGCTATTGATATAAAATTATGGAATTACGAAAGTGTAAATGAGGTTTTTGAGAATCTATCAAAAGCTTCAGATGTAATTAATAAACTTGGTTTAGTACCGCAAGATTTTAACAAATAATGAAGTGGGATATGTTAGAAATTTCAATTAAAGATGGAAAAATCTATTCCTATATTAGAGATAAGTGGTTGGTTTGTACGCCAGAGGAAGAGGTTAGACAGGGGTTTATTCTTACTTTAATCAACAAATTCGGTTATTTGTCAGTCCAGATTACAATACAGTATAAAAAACAGCCGTTTTAAAGAGCGGCTGTTTTTTTGTAATGCTTTCAGTAATGCTTCCAAATTACTCTTTTTGTTTTGATGATTTTTTGGAGAGGTTGACGGCGATAATTCCGCCGATGCCGCCGGTACGGTAAGACAAACAAGGTCTATAAAATCGAACAGTCGTTTTAAAATTGTTGTTTTTTTGCCCGTTGCGATTGCAATATAGCACAAAAAAACAGTCGCATTAAAAAGCGACTGTTTTCTAATGCTTCCAAATTACTTTTTTTGTTTATATGATTTTTTGGAGAGGTTGACGGCGATAATTCCGCCGATGCCGCCAGATATGGTAAGACATACAAGGTCTATGAAATTGAACGGACAGTTTTGAAATTTGTTCAATGCGGCAAACACAAAATATGAAAGGAAAAAATACAAAAGTCCGCCGATTAAACCTTTAATAAGTCCGTTGTCGGTTTTGCGATATGCAATAAGGCAAGCAGCCACAACCGAAACGCATTTAAGGACGTACGTCACGGGCGTAACGACAGTAGAGTCAAGACTTGCCCATCTTGTTATCAGTGCAAATGTCAAAATCAGCACCAGCGTGAATAGCAAAGCGATTAACACCATTTTGATAATCGGAAAAACTTGATTTTTTAAAAAAGACATAATATCACCCCTTAAAACTTATTAAACGGCGATTGCCTTTATGCCTTAGTTTTGTAAATTGCTTGCAAAAATTCGGTGATTGCTATATACTATAAAAAAAGAATTCCTTTGGAGGATACAATGAAACACATCAAGACTATTTCTAATCAACCAATGAAAAAACAAGGCGGTTGCGGAGAATGCCAATCGAGCTGTCAATCGGCTTGCAAAACCAGCTGTACGGTAGGCAATCAAACTTGCGCTCAAAAGGATGAAAAAATCTTAAAGAACGAAAAGAACGCCGACTAACAATATGGTTGCTACCTTTTCGTCCGACGTGTCGGGCGAAACCCGATATTTTCTTTATGACGTAGAAAGCGGCAGTCTGCACGAAGTAGACGTCGCCGCTTTTTTGGTCGCAAAAAAAAGATACTCCTTACTTAACGATAAGGAGGTTTTGTCGTATAACGAAATTTCGGACGCCGACAAATACGAATTAAATGAAGAACTTGACGAGCTTGAAAAAATCGGCTCGCTTAATTCGCCTAAAAAGGTTTATCCGCTTCCTTGTACGGGTGAAATTAAAGCAATGTGTCTTCACATCTGCCACGATTGCAACTTGCGTTGTCCTTATTGTTTTGCAAAGGACGGTACTTATAATACACCGAAAGATTATATGACTTTTGAAGTGGGTAAAGCGGCAATCGATTTTTTGATTGAAAAGAGCGGAAAAAGACAAAATCTCGAAGTCGATTTCTTCGGCGGCGAACCGCTTATGAATATGAACGTCGTAAAGCAAATCGTGGAATACGCAAAAGCCGAAACGGCGAAAGCGGGGAAGAACATCAATTTTACGATGACGACTAACGGCGTGTTGCTTAACGAAGAAAACCGCAAATGGCTTAACGACAATATGACAAACGTCGTCATAAGTATCGACGGCAGAGAAGAAGTTCACGATAAACTCAGAGTTACGCCAAACGGAAAGGGTTGTCAGTCTATCATTATGAAAAATGCGCTCGAATTCCGCAAAATCCGCGGCGATAAGAGTTATTACATAAGAGGAACTTACACCAAAAACAATCTTGATTTTTGTGAAGACGTTTTATATTTGAACGACAAGGGGTTTGACCAAATTTCCGTTGAACCCGTAGTTTTGCCCGAAAGTGACGACCTTGCCATTAAGCCTTGCGATATGCCTGCCGTTATGAAAGAATACGACAAATTGGCAAGAGAATACGTCAAACGCAGAAAAGGCGATAAGTGGTTTAACTTTTTCCATTTTATGATTGATTTACAACACGGACCTTGTGTGTTTAAACGCCTTAGAGGTTGCGGCGCAGGCAACGAGTACGTCGCCGTTACGCCGATAGGGGATATTTATCCTTGTCACCAATTCGCAGGTGACGAAAAGTATAAAATGGGCAGCGTGTTGACAAAAGAATTTGACGCAGACGCTCAAAAAACTTATGCGAAATCGACCGTATACACAAAGGACGGTTGCGACGATTGCGTTGCAAAATACTACTGCTCGGGCGGTTGTATGGCAAACGCAGTCCACTTCGAAGGCGATATAAACAAGCCGTATAAGGGCGGTTGCGAACTTATGCGAAAGAGATTTTTGACGTCGCTCGCAATATACGACGCCGAAAATAATAACGGTAAATAATTGACTAAAAATTCCATAAAGTGTATAATTTTTACGTTAAACTTAGGAGTATATTATGACAAGAAAAAAATCGATAGTGGTTTTAACTTTACTTGCCGTGTTCATCGTTTTGATGACGGTTTTTGCCGTTGTCGAATTTCCTATCGGACTTTACGATTACACCGGTTATGCTAAAACCATAAAGCTCGGTTTGGACTTATCGGGTGGCGTTTCTGCAGTATTCGTCGTCGATGAAGAGCCAAGCGACGACCTTCAGACGAGAATTGACGGCACTGTTCAAGGCCTTCAAAGTTTGCTCGTGTCAAAAGGTTATACCGAATCTGTCGTTTCGTATGCAAACGGAAAAATAAGAGTTGAAGTTCCTGATATCGATGACCCTGAACAGGTTCTCGAACTTATCGGCAGACCGCAAAGTCTTGAATTCCGTGACGGCGACACCGCAACGGCGAAAACGCTTATAGTCGGACGTGACCATATAGAAAATGCTTACGTTACCTATGATGAAAACGGCAAATATGCGGTAGGGCTTAAATTTAACAGCGAAGGCACAAAAGTTTTTGCAGACGTTACGAAAAACTATAAAAAGATTTACATTTACGCTAATAACGAGCTTTATACGACCGTCAGCGTCAACTCGGCAATTACGGACGGCAAGTGTATTATCACGAGCAGTGCCGGTTACAGTTATGACGACGCTTACGACTTCGTAACGCAAATCCAATCCGGCACTTTCTCGGTTACGCTTGTTAAAGACGAAATCAGAACAATAAGCGCGACGCTCGGCGAGGGTGCAATCAAATCGGCTCTTATCGCGGCGGCAATCGGCGTAGCAATCGTATTTATCTTTATGGCAGTTATCTATCGTATATCGGGACTTGCCGCAGATATCGCGTTGTTCATTTACATTTTGCTTTTGCTTTGGTTCTGCTCGGTTCTTCCTTGGGTACAGCTTACTCTTCCGGGTATCGCAGGCTTGGTACTAAGTATCGGTATGGCTGTCGACGGCAACGTCGTTATCTTTGAAAGAATTAAAGACGAATACAAACATTCCAGTAAACCGATTTCGACTTGCGTAAAGACAGGCTTTAAACGAAGCCTCGGTGCTATTATCGACGGAAACGTTACAACGCTTATCGGCGCAATCGTTTTGTGGGTTGTAGGTTCGGCGGCTATTTCGGGCTTTGCAATAACGCTATTCATAGGTATCATTTTGAGTATGTTTACCTCGCTTTTGGTAACAAGACTTTTGATGAATATTATGCTTAGCTTCAACTCGAAAAACGAAAAACTCTATGCTCTTAAACGTTCGCCTGAAATTGCCGAAGAACTTGAAAACGGCAATAGGACAGTCGAAGACGAAATAGAAGGCGAAACCGAAGAAGCGGAAAAAGTTGTTGAGGAGGGCGATTATGAAGAAGAAAAATAATAACTTCCTTAACGGTTTGAAAAACTTTAAGTTTTCAAACAAACTTCCTATATGGATAGCAATTCCTTGTGTGATTATTCTTATCGCATTCCTTGTCGTTATGTCGATTTCGATAATCAAACATTCGGCGTCGGTCGGTTTTAATATCGGTATTGACTTTGACGGCGGAACGATTTTGTCGGTTACGCTCGGCGAAGAAGCGCACAGCGACAATGCAAATTATCATAAACATTACAACAAAATTAAAAATGCTATCGAAGGTGAAGGCGTATCCGTAAGCTACGTTCAGACGGCATCGGGCAGTACGTCCGCCGAAGACGTTTTGCAGTTCAGATATCGTAATCCGTCGGACGACTCAAACACGACTTTCAAAACCAATGAAAAGATTTTGGCTAAAGTAAAAGCTCTGTATCCGTCGCTGACTAGTTCCCAAATTACTTATGAAACGATAGGTAAAACGGCGGCAAGCGATCTCCTTCAAAAGTCGGCAATCGCTATGGCGGTTTCAATCGTGTTGATTTTGATTTACATCATATTCCGATTTGAATTCGTTTCGGGTATTACGGCAGTTATCTGTACAATTCACGATGCGCTGTTGATGTTCTGCTTTACTCTTATATTCAGAATTCCTATCAACTCGTCGTACATTGCTGCAACAATTACGATTATCGCTTACTCGATTAACAACACTATCGTTATCTTCGACCGTTGTCGTGAAACGATTAAACCGATTAAAGGCGCAAAGAGCATTTGCTATGAGCAAATCGGTGACGAAGCCGTTCATACCACAATGACTCGTTCGCTTTATACGACGTTTACAACGCTCGTTACGGTTGCGTTGCTTGCAATTTTTGGAAGCGCGTCAATGAGAGAGTTCACCGTTCCTATTATTATCGGTTTGTTTGTAGGTTTGTACTCGTCGATTTTCTTGGCAACGCCTATATGGGCAAAACTTAGCTACGCTTTTGACGGCCTTAGACTTAAACGCCTTGAAAAGAAAGCCGCTAAAGAATCGGAAGACGAAAACGGCAAGCCTGTTAAGAAGGCTGTTGTTTACGAAAAATCGACCGAGCCTAAAAAGGCAAAGAAAAAACCGACTGTGTACGTCAATCCTAAAAAGAATACTCAGTTTAAGAAAAAGAAATAGTACAAAGCCGTCGTTTTGGCTTTGCAATCATCAAACTATGTTTGTGATACTGCTTACTAAGTACGTTTTGCAAACAAGTACAATTTTTGTAATTTATGTGCCCTGTGATTAAACAGGGCACATAACGTTATTTACTTATTTG
>JAQYCY010000059.1:0-4944 GCA_028724485.1 Bacillota bacterium
TCGTTTTTGCCGTCAAGCGGTTTTTCTGCTTCGGCAATAAATTCTTTGCTTTCGGCGACGTGCTTTTCCACGCAGTTCGATTTGATACCCATTTTACATTCGAGTTGTTTAATTCTCGTATTAAGTCGTCTGAACTCTTCCAAAATCGGGTCGGGCAAAAGGATTTGGTCCATATCCGCAACTCTTTCGCCGTCCTGCTTTACGACTCTGCCCGGTATGCCGACAACGGTACAATACGGCGGAACGGATTTAAGTACCACGCTTCCTGCGCCGATTTTACTGCCCTTTCCGATAGTAAGCGGACCTAAAACTTTTGCGCCTGCCGAAATCATAACGTCGTCTTCGATTGTAGGGTGACGTTTGCCGACGTCTTTGCCCGTACCGCCGAGCGTTACGCCCTGATATAACGTTACGTTGTTGCCTATCTCGGTTGTTTCGCCGATGACAATTCCTGCGCCGTGGTCTATGAAAAAGCCTGCGCCGATTTTCGCCGCAGGGTGAATTTCAATTCCCGTCTTCCGACGGACTTTTGCGGATATGAGTTTTGCAAGCACTTTCATATTGTGCTTGTAATACCAATGCGCTTTGCGATAGCCTTTTATAGCTTTATATCCGCTGTATGTATGCCTGACCATAAACTTGCTCGTAGCGGCAGGGTCTTTGTCCATTGCCGCTTGCAAGTCGAGTTTAAGCATCTGTCTGATTGACATATTATTGTTTTGGCTCATCCTTATTCTCTCCGTTTTCGACAACGCCTTCGATTTCTTCCGCTTTGGTTTCGCCGAACAATTCGTCCACTTCGTTCGCAAAAATGGTTTCTTTTTCAAAGAGAAGTTTAACCATCTTGTCAAGCACGTCACGATTGTCGTTTAAAACTTTAAGCGCGCGTTTGTAGGCTTCGTCAAGGATTGCTTTGATTTCTTTGTCTATTTGCGCCGCAACTTCGTCGGAATAATTGACTTGCGTCTGGAAGTCGCGGCCGATGAATACTTCTTGGCTCGAACCGAGATTCATTGTGCCGATAGCTTTCGACATACCCCATTCGGTGACCATCTTTCTGGCGATTGCCGTCGCTCTTTGAATGTCGTTGCTTGCGCCCGTCGAAATGTCTTTGATGACAATTTCTTCCGCCGCTCTGCCGCCGAGCATCATAGCGATCATATCGCAAAGTTTGTTGTAGGTCATGTGCGTATCGTCGTTTTCAGGAAGCGTTATCGTATAACCTGCCGCCATTCCGCGAGGGATAATCGAAACTTCGTGTACCTCGTCGCAATGTTTAAGTTTTTTGGCAACGATTGCGTGACCCGATTCGTGATATGCAGTAATGCGTTTATCGAAACTCGTAACGACTCTGCTCTTTTTGGCAGGTCCTGCGATAACTTTGTTTATCGCCTCGTTTATATCTTTCATTTCGATGAGCTTTCTGTCCGCTCTTGCCGCAAGTATTGCCGCTTCGTTCAAAAGGTTTTCGATGTCTGCGCCCGTAAAACCTGCCGTCAGACGGCTGAGCGCTTTAAAGTCGATATCAGGCGATAACGGCTTGTTTCTCGAATGAACTTTGAAGATTTCTTCTCTGCCTTTGACGTCGGGAGCGTTGACGTAAATTTGTCTGTCAAATCTGCCCGGACGCATAAGCGCAGGGTCCAAAATATCCGCGCGGTTTGTTGCCGCCATTATGATAATCGAATCGTTAGATTCAAAACCGTCCATTTGGACAAGAAGTTGGTTTAAAGTTTGTTCTCTTTCGTCGTTGCCGCCGCCAAGACCTGCGCCTCTTTGACGACCGACCGCGTCGATTTCGTCAATGAAAATAATACAAGGCATATTCTTTTTGGCTTGTTCGAAAAGGTCGCGAACACGAGATGCGCCGACGCCTACGAACATTTCGACAAAATCCGAACCGCTTATCGAAAAGAACGGAACGCTCGCTTCACCTGCGACAGCCTTTGCAAAAAGAGTTTTACCTGTTCCCGGAGGACCTACAAGCAAAACGCCTTTTGGAACTCTCGCGCCGATTTCACGGAATTTTTTGCTGTCACGCAAAAAGTCGACGATTTCTTTAAGCTCTTCTTTTTCTTCTTCTGCGCCCGCAACGTCAGTAAAACGAACCTTGACGTTTTGCGCCATATTCGCTTTTGTCTTTCCGAAATTCAACGCCTTGTTGTTTGCTCCGCCCGATTGTTTAAACAAAATAACGAAGAAAACTATAAGAAGAATAAGAGCCACGGCAGGGACGAGCATCGAATAAAGCATACTCGAAGTTGACGGATTGTCATAACTAAGCACGGCTTGCGTCGTTGGCGGATCGCCTGCTGACGGATGATAAATTTCGTTGTAGGTTTCTAAAAACTTAGTTCTTGAATCTATAAAACAAAATGCGTTCTTTTTTGAAGAATCGACGTATTCGACAATGACTTTATAACTGCCGCTTAAAGTTAGAGATTTAATTTCTCCCTTTTTCATCGACTGCACCAAGCTGTTTGCGTTTCCGTCGAAACTGATTTCGTTTTTGTTTGTGAGCGTAACCGAAAGAATGATTGCCACGATTATAAGTATCGCCGCAATCGTGATGATTAACGTTCTTTTTCCGCTTGCGTTCAATTTGTCCTCCAATGCTACTATGTAGCGGTCATAATCGACAAACGCTTTATGCAGTTTGTTGATTTTGACTATGCGTTGATTATAACAATGTTAAAAGAAATAGTCAACTTATGCCTGCACGCTAAGCCCACAATTTTTCGGCAAGGTTTGCCGCTAAGCAATAATTTATGGAATCGTTGACCAATTTTGCTATTTTTTTTGCCATATCCTGCACAAGATTTATATCGGCTGTCATAAGTTGCCCTAACGGATCGTCTGTCGATTCGCACACTACGCCGATAATGCCTATATCGCCTATGGCTTTCGAGCTTTTGTCAAAAGCAGCTTTTGGCCGAACCCCCTTTTTGACGATAATTTTTCCGACGTCCGCCGCCTTTCCCACCGACGCGTCCACCGCAATTATAATGTCGCCTGCGTGTATGCCGTTTAAAAACCTTACTGTTTCATTTATGCAATTTCCGTTGATTTCGTGACTTAAATCACCATAAACAAAAGTTTTAACTTGATATTCGTCTTTTAATATACTTCCCACAAGCGGCGCTAAACTGTCGCCTGCGACTTCTGCCGTACCAAAACACACTACAATAGGTTTC
Organism: Bacillota bacterium; assembly: GCA_028724485.1. Taxonomy (GTDB): domain Bacteria; phylum Bacillota; class Clostridia; order Christensenellales; family CAG-917; genus CAG-917. The sequence goes on from JAQYCY010000059.1 coordinate 3,195, forward strand.
ATATTCGCCTCCGAGTGTATTATTGCCACAATAAAATTTTTTCACACCGTAAATCGACCTTGGTTTTGATATGCGATTTCCGTATAGACTTAAATTTTGCGTGATTTGCATTTTGTAGGTTATTCTTTGTGCAACTTATATTTTGCTTGCCTATATTTTTGCACTTATACTTTTGCCTTGTTGCATTTTACTTAGTTTTGCCTTTTGCGTCGACTTATATTTTGTCTGCTTGTATTTTGCGTATATAAAAACCATATATTGCGTATATAAACAACCATATATATTTTTTAACTTTAAAATTAAATATAGCTTAAAAAAGATATGATTTGCCATATCGATTTCAATACAAATCAACGGTAATATTTTTACTAACACAAAAACCGATATTTTCGCTTTGCAAAAATGATATTTGCTTTTCGTGCAAGTTGTATCGTTTTTGCTAACACAAATATGGTTTCGCCCATTTGTCGCAAGATAAGTTTATCGGAATGCAAAAACCGATTGCTTTGCAATCGGCTTTTGCTTTTTTACTAACGTTTGTCGTTTTTCATAAACTATTTTTCTAAACTAACGTTTGTCGTTTTTCATAAAACTATTTAGCTTTTTGTACTAACTAACGTTTGTTGTTTTTCATAAAACATTTTTCTTTTTGTCTAAAACAATTTTGCTTTATTTTCTCTTTTTCTTTATGACTATAACGACTGCCGCCGTAACTGCTCCTACTGCCGCTAACACGCCTATCACTATGCCTGCAACCTTGCCGCCGCTTAGCGTGCCGCCTTGTTTGCCGCTGCCAGCCGTTGCCGCATTGTCGTATACGGCGGTAAGATTAATTTCGCCGTCTACCGTAAAGGTGTAGTTCTTGTTCGTACTGACGATTTTTCCGCTACCGTCTTTCCAGCATTTGAATACTTTTCCTGCCGACGGCGCATCGGCGGTGATTGTTATCTTTTCGCCGGCTTTAACAAACTCTTTACCGCCGTTTACAGTACCGCCCGTGACGGTTACTTTGTGCGTGCCGATTTTGGCAATTCTAAGGTCGGTGATTTCGTTCCCGTCTTTATCAAAGTGCTTTCCGCAAACCGAGCAATCTTTATGTTCTTTCACGCCAAATTCTGTGGTTGTTGCAGGCACTTCGGGTATCAACTTACCGTAGGTATGGTTGTTTGTGGTGGGGATAGTCAAGTCCGAAATCTCTTTTCGGGTTATGGGATCGCAATTCTTTCCGCACAATCTGCAATCTCTATGCGCCTTTACACCGGTATCTTTGCAAGTTGCAGGAACTTCTGCAACCAAATCCCCCAATTCGTGACCGTCCGGATTGATAGGGATAGCAAAATCGGTAATTTCCGTATTGCTTGCGTCGTAATCCTTGTTGCAGATGCTGCAATGCTTGTATCCTTTTCTGCCCTGGGCTTGACAAGTTGCGTACTCTTCTTCTACCCAAAAACCAAAACTATGCCCGTAGTATGGGCTGACGGGAGTTTTCAACGCTTCTTCGGTTGTTTCGTTTTTGTCCGCGTCAAAGTATTTTCCGCACACTGTGCATTTGTAGTGCGCTTTCATACCGCCTGCGATACAAGTTGCGGGGTTTTCTGCAATAAGCGTGCCAAATGTATGAACGCCGGTTGCGGGGATAGTCAACGCTGCTTCGGTTGTTTCCTTTTTGCTTTCGTCAAAGTATTTTCCGCAATCCGAGCAATAATAATGCGCTTTCATACCGCCTGCGATACAAGTTGCGGGGGTTTCT
>JAQYCY010000060.1:0-22365 GCA_028724485.1 Bacillota bacterium
GTTCCTACAACGGCAGGCACGGGTTCGGAAACAACGCTTGCGGCGGTTATTTCAGACCCTGAAAAGGCAGAAAAATATCCTATCAACGACCCTGTTCTTATTCCTAAATACGCAGTACTCGACCCTCAAATCACTGTCAAGCTCCCACCGCACATCACTTCTACCACAGGTATGGACGCTTTGACGCACGCGGTCGAAGCATATATCGGACACAGCAACACCAAAGAAACAAAGGAAATGGCAATCAAAGCAACGAAGCTCATTTTCGACAATCTCGAAACAGCGTATAAAGACGGCTCTAATCTCGAAGCAAGAAACAATATGCAACACGCCGCATACTATGCAGGCATTGCGTTTACAAGAGCTTACGTCGGATACGTCCACGCCGTCGCTCACAGTCTCGGCGCTCAATATCACATTGCTCACGGACTTGCAAACGCAGTCATTCTTCCTTACTTCCTCGAAGCATACGGAAAAACCGCTTATAAGCCGCTTGCAGAACTTGCCGACGTCGTCGGAATTACCGGTAGCAGCCGCGAAGAAAAAGCGAAGAAGTTTATCGAAGCGGTAAAACAAATGAACAAAGATATGAACATTCCGGAGCATTTCCCTGAAATCAAGGAAGAAGACATTGCCATAATGTCAAAACACGCAAATGCAGAAGGCAACCCTCTTTACCCTGTTCCGAAACTTATGGACAGAAAAGAACTTGCCGAGATGTATCGCAAAATCAGAGGCTGACATCGCCGCTTAAATTAAGCCGCATTGCATAAGTGCAAACAAACTCTTTTAACATGTCTTGTTTGACGCTAAACAAAGCTATCCGTCTAAACCATATAGAGCTGTGAGCAATTCCGCTTAAAAAGCTAAAAATCACAATTTAAAAGCGACTTAAATAAGTCGCTTTTTTATTTAATTTAAGCAGCTTTATTATTTAAAGCTAAGTTGCTTTTATTAAACAAAGTCATTTTTTATTTAAGCTAAGCAACTCTGACCCGACAAAAAAAACGCGCCTGTTAAAAAATTTAAGGTGCGTTTTTTGTTTCAACTTTTTAATTTTAAATTATTTTATTTCTAATTACTTTATATTTTAGTTGTTTAATTTCTTATTGTTTAAATTTCTAGTTATTTAAATTTCTAAAATTTAATTTCTAAATTTAGTTTTTAATAACGGCTCGATTTAAAAACAACTCAATCAAACTAATCGAAATCTACGCCGATTAAAGCGCCGAGCTTTTTAACGTCGTCCAAAAACTTGCCGCCGCCGAGGGTCACTCCGTTTTCTACGTCTTCGAGCGTTGTAGAATAAAGCCCTAATCTGTCGGCAAGATATTGATTAAGTCCCGAGATTTGCGAACTGCCGCCCGTAATGTAAATTCCGTTGCGATTGACTTCCAAGGCAAGTTCAGGCGGAGTCGCGCCGAGCACAGACATTATCACGTCAACCAAATCGTCCACAAGCGGAGCTACTGCCTCAAACAAGTCTTGCGCTCTTATTTCGGCGTTTTTCGGCATTCCGTCGCTAAGCCCCATTCCCGAAACGAAATCGACGCCCGTATCGTTGCGATAGAACGAAAGCGATTCGCATTTAAGTTTCTCCGCCGTAATTTCGCCTATTTTGACGTAATACTTTTCGGCAACGTAGTCTATTATGGCGTTTGTGAATGCGTTTCCTGCGATATTTACAACTGCGCCTGCAACGATTCCGTTTCCGGACACCGAAGCTACTTCCGTTTTTCCGCCGCCGATATCAACGTACAATCCGTTTGTAGCGTTTTTATACTCATAAAGAGCAAGCGGCGAATCGCAAACGTAAACCGCTCTCGCACCGAGCTTCGTAAACACCTTCTCGACCACTCTTCTATCCTGAACGCTCATAGAACTTGTAACAAGCACCAAAGCCGTGAATTTGCGTTTTATAATGCCGTCGGGCAAAATCTTTTTGAAAAATTCCTTAAACACCAAAACGGCGGTGTCGCTGTCGACGATAACGCCCTCTTTTACGGGATAAACGGGTTTAGAATTGCCGAGCGTCGAAACATGCATATTTTTAGCCTTATATCCGACTTCTCTGACAACGTTTCCATCGCCTGCCAAAAGCGCCATATTAGGCTCGCGGAGAACAAGTCCCGCTCCTTTTTGATAAACGGTGAAAAAACTCGAACCTAAATCTATTGCAAATTCGATTTGCGACATAATTTCTCCTTAAACGTATTTCTTCAATTTTTCGGTAGGAAGTCCCATAACGTTATCGTAACTTCCCTTGACTTTTTCCACCGTAACGCCGTCCTGCACACCGTAGCTTCCTGCCTTGTCGAACGGTTTGAACTCGTCGACGTATTTTTCGATTTCGTTTTTATCGAGCTTGAAAAACTTGACTCTGCTTACGTCGCAAAACACTTTTTTGCCGCACTTATTTATTATCGCGACGCCTGTCACAACCTTGTGCCATTTGCCGCTGAGCATAGTTAAAGTATTTACGGCGTCTTCTCTGTCTTTTGGTTTGCCGAGCACGACGTTTTTGTAAACGACTATCGTGTCGCTTGCGATAACGGTATCGTCCGGATTTTTGTCATATACGCAAAGAGCTTTCCTTTCGGCAAGCTCCATAGCAATTTTTTTCGGTGCCACCGCCGTAGGAGTTTCGTCAACTCCCGCAACGACTATCGAAAAGTCTTTAACGATTTTTTTTAACAGTTCCTGCCTTCTGGCAGAAGCCGACGCAAGTATTATCATAGAATTTCAAGAGCCTTTCCGTACGCCTCTTTAAACTCGGTTGCGGCGGTAAGAGCGTCTTTGATTTCAAGCGAGCAATCGCCTTCCGTTTCCGTCTTGACAATAACCGAATCGCCAAGCACGTCGCAACTTATGCCCGTGATAACGCTCGACATACTTCTGTCGAAACTTTCCGCAATACGCAAAATAACCGAAAGCTTTTTGATTGCGTCAAGGTCGTCGACCGTCAACATATCTTTGTATTTGATAAGTTCTTCACGACTGAATTCCGCCTTTCTGTGCCCGCCGGCAACAAACGAGGCAAGCACCAAATCTTTATGCGGAACTCCGTAAAGGTTGCTATTCAAAATGATATAACTGCTGTGTTTTTCGTGGTGATAATACTTAATGCGCATTCCGCTATCGTGCAAAAGCGCGGCGATTTTAAGCACTCTTACGTACATTCTCGGCAACTTGTGCAAAACTTTGAGTTGTTTGAAAAGTTGAATAGAAAGATTGTAAACGTGTTCTGCGTGCGTTTGGTTGATATCGAAATACGTCATAAGCGTATGCAAGCTGTGTCCAAGCACGTCGCTGAGCGGTTTTTCCGCAATTCCCGGAACTGCGTAACGGAACATTGCGCCTTCTCTAAGACCGCAACCCGAAATCGTAATTTTTTGGAAATCGAGATATTTAACGACCGCATTGATTGCCGAAAGCGCGCTCGGGAAAATGTCCGCGCGTCCGCTCGACAAACCTTTAATTTTCATAGTGCTGTTAAGATCGAGCGATTTCATCGTGTTATAAATTTGCTCAAACTCACCGATAGGCACTTCATAATTGTGAGTCATATTGAACGGATACTTTCTGACCATTCTGCTGATTCTTCCAAGGTTTCTGAAAGAACCGCCGACGCCGACAAGTTGAGTATCCGGTTCGATTGTTTTGAGCCAAGGAATTTTTTCAAGATGCTCGGTTATGAAATCTTGAATTTTTTGATTTTTCACTTGCGGTTCTTCCGAATCGTTTTTGAACAAATCGGTGAGCGTAACCGCGCCGTAAGGAAGCGATTCGAAATTTATAAGGTTTCTGCGGTTATAATAAATAAGATTGATACTGCCACCACCGATTTCCATAATAAGTCCGCGCGGAATATCCATACTGTTTATAACGCCTTGATATACAAGCATCGCCTGTTCTTCAATAGACAAAACTTTGATTTTGATGCCGCAAGTGACTGCGACTTCGTCAAGGAAACTCTTTTGATTTTTTGCTCTTCTGATTGCCGCCGTAGCGTAGGCGTAAATTTTATCGATGTGGTTTGCGTCGCAAAGTCTTCTGAACATAGTAAGCGTTTTAATGGCTTGCGCTACTCTTTGCGGTTTCAAAAAACCGTCGCCGTCGAGATCCTGACCGAGCCTGACGCTTTCTTTAAGTTCATCGAATACGACGAAATATCCTCCTTCCAAGATATTTACCAAAACCATTCTCGCCGAATTCGAGCCGATATCGATAATTGCAATTTTTTCCATTTAGTTATTCTCCAAACTGCTTTCGTTAATTTTTCAAAATAATTATACCACACCGAAAACGCCGTTTCAATAGCAAATTTATTTTTTCGCCACTTTTTTTAACTGTTTTTACATCGTTTATAGTAAATATTTTTCGCAAAACTGCAAAAAAAAGAACTTGCCAAATTTCACTTTTGCAAGTTCTTGCTTGTTTTTAACACTATTTTCCGCCTTTTTATCGTTATAAACGGTTCTTCGTTTCGGCATCGATTTTTACCGAAATCGAATTTTGTCATTTTTGCTCGTCACAAATTTTTATGCACTTCGACGGGCATTTTGCGGCGCAAATTTTGCAGCCGTTACACTTTTCGTAGTCTATAACAGGCAAATCGTTCACCATAGTGATAGCTCCGCTTGGACATTGCTTTGCGCAAATTCCGCAACCGATACAGCCTTTTTTGCAAAGATTTCTGACTTCTTTGCCTTTAAGACAGTTTTTGCACGCAATATAAACGACCGCTTTTTTAGGAATTCTCGCAATAAGACGTTTCGGACAAACGCCTATGCACTTGCCGCATTTTATGCACATATCTTCCTTTATCAAAGCGTAGCCGCCTTGACCGACTTCGATTGCGTGAGTAGGACAAGCGTCCGTACAAGTACCCATTCCAAGGCAGCCCCAATCGCAAAGTTTTCGTCCGCCTGCGAGCATCTCCATAGAGCGGCAATCGCCGTATCCCATATAGTCGTACTTATCTACGGCGTCATTTCCACCGCAACAACAAACGACTACTTTTGTTTCCTCGCCACTGCTCGACAGTCCGAGAATTTCGGCAATTTCGTCTTTATTGGCTTTCGGAGTCGCATTGCAAGCGCTAAGCTCCGCCCTGCCTTCGACCAATGCCTTAGCAAATGCCGAACAGCCTGCATAACCGCAACCGCCGCAGTTCGCTCCCGAAAGTTTCTTTTCGATTTTTTCGATTCGGTCGTCTTGCTTTATGGCAAGTTTTCTTCCGAGCACGGCAAGCAACACCGAAAACACGGCGGCAAGCGCAAGCAGTATAAGAGCGGAATATAAAATCGTAAGTTTGTTTACCGCCGACAAAAGATTTTCAAATAAAATTAAACGCATTTCCATACAGCCACCTCTAACCTACCATACCGGAAAACGCGACGAATCCCATACTCATTATACAAGCGGTTATAAGAGTAATCGGAAAACCCCTGAACGGCTTCGGCACGTCGGCATATTCGAGTTTTTCTCTTATGCCTGCAAGCAACAAAATCGCAAGCGTAAAGCCAACGCCGCTGAAAACGCCGTTAAGGAAGAACTGCAAAAGGCTGAGTCCCGTCGCAACTCCGTATGTGTTTACGTTTAATATCGCAACGCCTAAAACCGCGCAGTTTGTGGTAATAAGCGGCAAATATACGCCGAGCGCCGAATAAAGCGCAGGCGCGAATTTTTTAAGCACCATTTCTACAAGCTGAACGAGCGCCGCAATAACCAAAATGAAAGATATGGTTTGTAAGTATTCGACGTGCAGAGCGACAAGCAGCTTTTGGACGAGCCAAGCAAATATCGACGCAACGCCCATAACGAATATAACGGCAAGCCCCATTCCGAGCGCCGTGTCCGTCTTCTTGGAAACGCCCAAAAACGGACAGATGCCGAGAAACTGACTAAGTATAAAGTTGTTGACAAAGATTGCCGAAATTATCAAAATTAAAAATTCCATTATTTCTCCTCCTTGTCGCTTGCGATTTCCGCTCCGTTTCCGCCCGAAGCGATTGCCGATTTATCGTCTTTTAAATTTGCCGAAGTCTCATCCGTCACGGTGGCGGCTATTTTGCTACGGCTGACGGTTTCGCCCTGTCCGAAAGCGTCGGACAATCTTTCGGCTTTCTCTATGGTTTCAATCATCAGAACTTCCTTTTGCGACTTTAACTCTTTACGCTTTTTCGTGTAATCGCCGATAGCGTTGATTGCCGCCATCATAAGACCGAACACCAAGAAGCCGCCCGCAGGAAGTATAAATATGTTCATAGATACGCTTTCCAAAGCCGCGATTTTTACGCCCATTTTAAGTCCTGCAAGTTCGCCGTAAAAAAGCGTGCCTGCTCCGAAAAACTCTCTTATGAGTCCCATAAGCATAAGCGAACCCGTAAAGCCTAAGCCCATGCCCAAGCCGTCCAAAGCCGAATCTACGACTTTGTTTGTCGAAGCAAACGCTTCCGCGCGAGCAAGAATTATGCAGTTTACGACTATAAGCGGCAAATATATACCGAGCGACTCGTACAGCGCAGGGATAAATTTTTGAAGTATCATTTGAACGAGCGTTACGAAAGTCGCAATAATCACAACGAACGCAGGAATACGCACCTTATCGGGAATGACTTTCCTGAGCAAAGATACAAGCATATTCGAGCATATCAAAACGAATGTGGCGGCAAGCCCCATGCCTAAGCCGTTTACCGCGCTGCTCGTAATCGCAAGCGTAGGACAAGTTCCGAGAACGAGTCTGAAAACGGGATTGTTGGTTATTATGCCGTTTGCGACTATTCCGCCCTTTTGTTTAAGGCGAGGCAAGAAATTTCCGTTTGTCTTAGTTTTCATTTCGTCGCCCCCTTGTTTTCATATTGCATATAGCTGTATGCGACCGCCTTTAAAGCGCTGAGTACTCCCTTTGTCGTTTTCGTTGCGCCCGAAACGTATGCTCCGTCCTTTTTAGCTTCGCCGCCCGACGCTGTTATCGAACTTACGTCTACGTCGGACAAAACGATGCCTTTGTACTTGCTTAAATTTGTATCGCTAAGCACTTTGCTTCCGATTCCGCTTGTTTCCGAACTGCTGTAAACCGAAACCGAATCGACAACGCCGTCCGTCACCGAAAACAAAAGTTGAACGGTTCCCGAATATGCGCCGCTTCCTGTGGCAAGATAAACAATGGTTTTTATTTTTCCTTTCGCCGCCGTTTCGTAAACGACAAAGCAACTGTTTACGTAGCTTTTTTCGCCGCTCTTGTTTATAACTCTTTCGTTCGCTTTTTCTATTTGCGAACTGCCCACTCCGTAAGTTTCGCCGATTTTTTCGAGCATAGCGACGTCGGGGTCAACGTAGGTGAAAAAGTTGACGACGCCGAGCAAAACGCCTGCAACGAGCGCAATCGCAGTAAGCACTATTATGCACTTTAAAATGTCCTTCGTGGATTCGCTCATAGCTTTTTTCATCTCAGCCATTTACGCCTCCTTCGGAAGAAGTTTCGCCGTCGGAGCCTGACGCTTTTTCGGCTTTTGCCTTTTTCTTTTCTTCCCTTTTAAGTTTTATCTCGTCGATTACGTCCTTTATCGTCTTTGCAGGAGTGCCGAAAGGTCTGACTTTGATTTTGTCAAGAAGCGGCGTTACGATATTCATCAAAAGAATGGCATACGAAACGCCCTCGCTCATGGACGAGAAGCGTCTGATAAGCACCGTCAAAAATCCTAAGCCGACGGAATATATGACGACCGCCACCGTCGTGTTCGGGCTCGTCGCATAATCGGTTGCCATAAAGAACGCGCCGAAAAGCAAACCGCCGCCCAAAAGATATGACCAGATATATTCGCCGACGTAACCGCTGTTTGCATAGAATATTGCGGTGAAAAGAATCGTCGTGCCTATGTATATAACCGGAATCTTCCAATCGATAACTCGACGAACGAGAAGATAAACGCCGCCGATTAAAATGGCGAGCGACGAAACTTCGCCTGCGCTTCCGCCGATTCTGCCAAGGAACATATCAGCCGCTTTAATGCCAAGCGTCGGATTTGCGCCTGCCTCGAAAGCCGACTTTACGCCTGCTAAAGGAGTAGCGCCCGTAACGGCTTCGGGAAGCGTCGGAAAAGTCGTTCCGAACGCCTCTTTAAAATATGAAAACAAGCCTGCTCCGCCCGTCTGACTCCAATCGACAGGTAAAACGAACGAGGTCATAACGCTAGTCCAAGCAAGCATCAAAAATATTCTTGCGGTGACGGCAGGGTTTGCAAAGTTTCTGCCTATACCGCCGAAAAGCATTTTTACTATGACAATCGCAAAAACACCGCCGACGACGGGAACGTAAATAGGCACGACAGGCGGCAAGTTCAAAGCGAGAATTATTCCCGTTACTATTGCCGAAAGGTCGCCTATCGACTGTTCCTTTTTGCGGATTTTGTTAAACAAAAATTCCGACAAGACGCAAGTTCCGACGCTGAGTAGCGTGATTAAAAGCGGATATACGCCGTAAATCGCAACCATAGCGATGACGGCAGGCATAAGCGCGATTATCACGTCGAGCATAATGTTTCTTGTAGTCTTAGCAGAAGTTATATGGGGCGATGAAGACATTAAGTACTTACTCATTTTTCTCCCCCTTCTTTGATTATTTTCTTTGCAAGTCTCACAGCCGACAAAAGCGGACGCTTTGCAGGGCAACTATAAGCGCAAACACCGCATTCGATGCAGCTGAGCGGATTCATTTCTTTCAATTTTTCGGTGTGAGCGTTAAGCACCATAGCTTCGATTTTGCTCGGATTAAGGCTCATAGGACAGCCTCTTACGCAACTTCCGCAGTTTATGCATTGCGTAGGCTTGCTTACGTTCACTTGTTTTTCGCTTAAAAACAAAAGTGAAGAAGTTCCCTTTGTCGTCGTAGGAAGAAGATTACTTTCAGAAAAGCCCATCATAGGTCCGCCTGATACGACCTTTCTGGTCACGTCGGGAGAAACCGAGCCTAAAACTTTTTCGTAAAGAAATTCAAAACTTATTCCGTTGCGAACGAAATAATTGCCTTTCTTTTCAATGCCGTCACCCGACAAAGTCATCGCGCGCATATAGCAAGGTTCGCCGTTATCCACTGCTCGGCAAACAGAATATGCGGTATGTACGTTTGCGACCACCACACCGACGTCCATAGGCAATGCGCCCGTCGGAACAATGCGTTTGGTGATTGAATAAATAAGTTGCTTTTCCGCTCCTTGCGGATATTTCGCTTTCAAAGCGACGATTTCTATATCGTTCGGCGCAATCGATTTCAAAAGTTCTATCGCGTCTTTTTTATTGTTTTCAATGCCTATATACGCCTTTTCGACGCCCAAAACGGTTTTTAGATAGTTGACGCCTTTTAAAATTTCTTTCGACTTTTCAAGCATAAGACGATAGTCGCAAGTGATATACGGCTCACATTCCGCTCCGTTTATGATAAGTGTGTCGACAGGTTTATTAGGCGAAAGTTTGACGTGAGTAGGAAAAGCCGCGCCGCCCATTCCGACTATGCCCGCTTCTCTTATTCTTTCGAGAACGTTCTCTTTTGTCGGCTCGGTTATCGGTGACAAGGAAACGGAATCGTATTTGAAGTCGTTTTCTATTTCGACGTGCATAACTTTTGCTCCGACGGCATTCGGAATTTTCTTAAAGCCCTTGACTATGCCCGAAACGGACGAAAAAACGTTTGCCGAAACAAAACCGTTCGCTTCGCCGATTTTCGTTCCGACCTTTACGCTGTCGCCTTCTTTTACGACGGGCTTAGACGGCGCGCCGATATGTTGAGCAAGAGAAATCGCCAAAATTTGCGGAGCGTCGAATTCCGCAAGCGGCATATCTTTTGTGTATTTGCTTTGCGGCGGATGAGTTCCGCGTCTGAAAGTTCTAAGCATAAAACACTCCGATGTTAAAATTAGCCTTAGCACGCCGTTTCGCGTACGTATTGCTATATAAAGTATTCTATTATATCCAAACGTCAATGTCAAAGGTATTTCCGAATTTGACACGTCAAAAACCATCGATTTTTAAACCTTGTGACAAATTAAAGCAAAATTCTTCAACGTTTCTTTTTTGCCTTTAAATATTCGATTAGCTTTCCTGCAAGCCCCACGACGGCAAGCACGATAAGGAAATATCCGAACGCCTTTTTCAGCATATCTCCGTCAAGTCCCGTAGCCAAAAAAGACGATAATATCGCCATTCCGACGGCAGGTAAAAGCACGAACAAAACTCTTTTCACTTCGACGAGTTTGTTCTTAAAATGTAAAAACAGGCATACTACGCTCATCGGAATAAACGCAACCAGATTTATGAGTTGACTTGTCTTTTGCCCCACGTCAAGAAAAATCGTAAGCAACGGAACAAGCAAAGTTCCGCCTCCCATACCCATTCCGCCAAGCACACCGCCAACTATTCCCGCCAATAAATAAATCATCTTATCATCTGAAAACCGGCAAACGCCATAAGGAAATAAAAACTCACGACGAGTGACGCCGTATTGAGTTTTTTAAGGAGCAAAGCTCCCAAAATTCCGCCGATTAAAACTCCTAACAGTATTTCTAAAAAGTTGTCGCCGATGCTTACGGATTTGCCGTAAATAATCGAACTTATTATCGACAGCGGCAAGATTATAAGCAAAGCGGTCGCATGCGCTTTTTTCTCTTCGAGTCCCATAATAAACGTAAGAACGGGAACGGCAAGCATACCGCCGCCTGCCCCGAAAAAGCCGTTTGCGAATCCCACGGCAAGTCCGCCCAAAACGGCATAAAAATTTTGCAATCGCTTCTTCTTCGGCGTGTCTTCGAAATATTTACGCTCTAACATTTCCATAATTTAAAGTCTTGCCAAAATTCAGAATATTATAAAAAATGTTTGCCAAAAATTCCTATATATTATATAATTTTAAAGTCTATATAATATATAACATATTGCGCTATGAGGCTTAACTGTTTTACTGTTTTGCCGACGGCGACAGACAAATAACTTGAAAAGGTAAGGCAATGAAGAAAAAGAACTTAATTATCAAATTAGCTTTATTCGTGCTTTTGCTCTCTCTTTCCTTTATGCTCGTTGCTTGCGGCGAAACCGAAAGTAACGATAAAGGCAGCACGACAACGCCAACTATCGACTACACGAAAGATCTTTTAATCGAAAATTCCGATTTCGTAGTAGCCGATTCTTCGGCAAGCTATCCGCGCACTGCGGGAAAGTGGACGGGAGCCGTTTTCAGCTCTAACCTTCCAAGCGGCGTTACGGCAGGCATCATCGACGTTTCGGACGATAAGTATGCGGCAAACAAGTCTACTTGGGACAATCTTTCAAATCCGGGAAAAGCAGACGGCTCGGCAGACAATCGTATGCTTATGATTTATATGCCGAAAAAAGCAAACAGCACCGACACAAAACACGGCAACACTGCTTACGGATATACGTCCAATTCTTTCACCATTCAGAAAAATGCCTACTACAAATTTACCGTATCGGTTAAAACGGTAAATCTTGACGGCGGCACGGACAAGGGCGCAAGAATTTATCTTTCGTCAAGCGCATTTGCAGAGTTTTCAAGCATAGATACAAACGGCGAATGGACAACCTACACGGCTTACATTCAAGGTAGCCAATGGCAAGACAGCACTCTTACCGTGAACCTTTCGCTCGGCTATTATTCTTCGTCGATAACCGCAAATCAACTTACCACGGGTTACGCTTTCTTCGATAACGTAAAACTTGAAAAGATGACCGAAAAGGGCGGCAAGTCGGCGGCGGCTCAATATGCGGAAGCAGGCGTAAACGAATACACTCAAAAAATCACTTACCACGTTCCGAACGGCGATTTCGATTACGGCACTCTCGCAAGCGGCTCGTCAAGCGCGCTTCCTTCGCTTTGGTCTTCGGTCACGGGCGGAAGCAACACCTCTTTCTCCGCTCCTACCACATATCGTTATAACGGCATAGTGGACACCGAGCCAAACAACTTTAAGGAGTTACAATCGAAACTCGGCACTTCGAGATATATTTACAAAAAGTATTTAACCATAACAAAAGCCGCTTACGATGCGCTTTCGGCTGCCGAGCAAGCAAACTACGCTTTAGTTGCAGGCACCGAAGTTTATAGAAATATCGAAGATTCGGACAACGTCGAAGCGGTCAACTATTACTCGCTCGTCACAAATCCGGGTACCGTTAACGGTTTGTCACCAAAAGTCTATATGCTTTCAAACACCTATATGACCGCTCAGGGCATTAAGTCGAGCAGCCCTATCGTCGTTGAAAAAGGCGGCTACACCAAGGTTTCCGTTTCCGTCTACACTCAACACATTTTCGGCGCAGGCGTGTCCATAAGACTTACGGGCAACGGTGACGATTTCGCATTCCAAAACATTTCAAAACCTACGACCGCTCTCGAAACGATTGACGGCAAGGAAATAGACGTTTACCAAGTTACAAACTCTAAAACTAGCAGCACGATTTTCTATAACAGCAACGGCGAAGTCGTGCCTGAAAGCTACTATATGGACAGAGCAGGCTCAACGGGCGGTTGGGTAACCTACTCTTTCTACGTCAAAGGCAACGCCTATATGGACACGAGTTTCAACGTCGAATTGTGGCTCGGCACAGGCGATACCAGTGAAAACACCGAAAAAACAATTTCTTCATTCTCCTCATCGGGATACAGCTCAAAAACCGATTTCAAGACCTACACGGCAAACGGTACGTTCGCAAAAGGTTGGGCGTTCTTTGACGGCGTAAGCGTTTCAAAGATTTCAGAAACGGAATATAACGCAATCGGCGGTACGGCAATGGAATATTCTTCGGCGAAAGCAGATAGAATCGTAGACGGAACAAACACAGACGCAAAAATCGACCTTAGTATCGCAAACGGCCTTACCGCAAACGCAAATTTTGAAAATGCGGTTAAGAGCGACGGCAACAAAAACTATGACGCAAAAACGCTCGGAACACCTGTCGATTGGAAGGCAAACGTAACGGACGGCAAAGTCGACGGCGTATTCTTGTCAAGCGACACGGTTGCAGGAACAATCGACGTGAACTCTTTTGACTTCGCTTCATTAAACCTTAAAAACCCGAAACTCCCTTACGATTTCGGCTCAAGCAAGGTTTATATGGTCTACTCTAATTCAAACATAAAGTACACCTTGCAAAGCTCTACTTTTACCCTCACGCAAAATAATTGCTACAGGATTACCGTATGGCTTAAAACCGACAATGCGTCAAGCGGTATCAGAGTAAGCCTTATTGACGCCGACACCAAAGAAACTCTTAAATCATCGTCCGTCATAAACAGCAAAAACGTCGACAACGACTATAACAACGGTTGGATTGATTATTCGTTCAATATCCGCGGATACTCGAATAAAAATCTAAACGCTACTCTTTTGCTCGAATACGGCTATGGCACAAGATGGAATGCTTCAACGCTTAACAAAGGAGCAGGTTATTTCGCAAACGTCAGCGTCGTAAACATTCCGCTTTCAACCTATACGACGCTTTCAAGCAACACTAGCTATTCGACAAGCCAAAGCTACGAAACAACGGAAACGTCAAAGACTATCGCAAACGGTTCGTTCGGACTTTACGACCTTAGCAAAACCGAAGGCATTGAGGGCGGAAAACTTTCGGGTGACGTCGGTTACGTTAAAAACTGGACGAAGAGCGACAACAAAATCGACGCAATCAAATCGGGCGTTATCGGTTTCAACACTACCGACGGACTTAAATACACCGTAGAAAGCGGAAGCCAAATCGCAAACCTTCAAACAAAATACCCGCTTTTGAACACACTCGGCACAGCGTCAAGCAGTATCTATGATTCGTGGGAAGCTCCGAACGGCGGACCTAACGCTCTTTTAATCGCAAACACCGATGCGGCAAACAAGCATGCTGTAGGCTATCAATCAAGCTCTATAAGCCTTAGCGCAAACTCTTACTACAAAATAAGCGTTTGGGCTTATGCGGACGCAGGCGTAAAATACAGCGTTTACCTTGACAGTGAAAACACGGTAACGAACTTCTTTGACGAAGCTCCTGCAATCTCTAAAACAACGACCGTAGCAGGCTGGACGGAATACGTATTCTATATTCAAGTCGGTCTTAACTCCGCTTCGCTCAATCTAAATTTGTGGCTCGGCGATAACGCTAATATCTTCAACTATTCAAACAAGGACGACGCCAAAACAAACGGCTACGTCGTGTTCGATTCGGCTGTTTGCCAATCTATAAATTCGGAAGAATTCTTAGCGGCGACTAAAGCCGAAAATTCACGCAAGATGTCGTTTGTAACCGACGGCTTCGACGCTCAATCGACAAACGCCGAGAGCAAATCGACTTTGACAAGCGCAACCGGTTGGACGGGCAAAGTAGGCACGAACTGCGTTAAATCGAATACAAAGAGCGGCATCTACTACTTCTCGGGCGTCGGCGGCGACTATGAAATCAGCGACTTGTTCGGTTTGGACCTTAAAGGCACCATCAACCTTACAAGCGGCACTCACTACAAAAACACGGCAAAGGCAACCGACTTCATTCCGATAAGCGAAACGGTCGGCAAAATTTACAGCGACCCTGCCTGCACCACTCTCGCCGACAACGGAATTTATTACAAGAAGTCGGACACGGAAGTCATCACCCTCGCTACTACCACAAACGACGCAAAGGAAACCGTCCTCGCAAAATACGAACTCAACACCGAAGAGCGCGAGGCTTCGTTTATTAACTACAACGACCTTAAAACGCACAGCGGCAAATATGCGCTTGCTATCAACAACGTAGAAAACAGTTCGTATTACTACACAAGTTCGAGCTATTCTCTCGCAAAAGAGAGCATTTACAAAATTTCGGTTTGGGTAAAAACAAATAAACTCGAAGAAGGCAAAGGCGCGTTTATCAAACTTGCGTCGAGCGGACTTGACTATGCCGACGCAAAGAAGACGTTCTCAAAGATTGTCGCAAACGATTGGACTGAATACGTCTATTACGTCAAAACTGCAGACGCAGCCCTTAGCGGACTTACCGTTTCTTTGGGACTCGGCGAAGTCGACGATGATGACAATCCTACGCTTTTGGCAAAAGGCTATGCGCTTTTCGATGACTTCAAAATCGAAAAAGTATCCGAAACCGAATTTGACGGCATTGTCGAAAACGACAACGTTAAGAAATTCACCGCAAAAGATTCTGACATTTCAATCGGCGGCGATAAGAAAGACAACAGCGGCGAAAGCGAATATAAGCCTGACCTTACCTACTTGTGGTGGATGATTCCTACGATTATTCTTGCAGTCGCAACGATTATCGTAATCATCGTATTTGCCGTAAGAAAGTTCAAGCAAAAGCATCCTAAAAAGCAAGAAGTCGAAGCTAACTATGAAACCGACGCAACCACTACGGAAGCAGTCGAACGCAAGCAAGATCTATACAAAAACCGCTTTGACGAAAGCAACGGCGTAGTCGAAGAAAAGAAAGTTAAAAAGTCAAAGAAAAAATAGTCGCAAAACTTTGAGTTGTTAAAATGATTATCTTATCAATGACTTAACGGTAAACTAAAAAGGCGAGATAAAATCTCGCCTTTTGTTTTGCTTTTTCCATTATTTGCTTTCGCCTTAATTGTTTTGCCTTTTCCCCTTATTAGCTTTCGCCTTATTTGTTTTATTTTTTTCCCTTATTTGCTTTCGCCTTAATTTCATTTATATGTCGTTTCCGCTAAAACTTCATTTTAAATTCAACGTCGCTTATGGTAAAATTTCAATTTGAATTTAGCATTGCTCCCATTCGGTTGACGGTTTTTGCTTATATATGCTGCCACTTTCGCTATTCGAGCATTTAGGTTTTTGTTTCCCTTCAAAATTTTTTATCGTCCGCTCTATTCTAATCGCTTAGTTTCTCACGCATTTAAACTTAGTAAAACATATCGTCTGATTTATTGTAGAATTTCATTACTTAAAAAATTTGTGGCGTTCTAAAACAGACAATTTCCGTCATACAATTCACTATGATTATTTATAAGGTTGAACAAAACGATAACATATTTAAAATAGCTCAAAAATTCGGCTCGACCGTGGCAAAAATCAAAGAACTGAACAACATTTCCGAAGTCCGCTACGGCGAACGAATTTTAGTGCCTACCCCGAGCGGAAAAGATTACACGGTCGGACCTTTTGAAACGCTGTCATCGATTTCAAAAAAACTTGACGTAAGTCTTGACAGCCTTACAAAAATTAACGGAAACGAAGTCAAAATCGGCGAAACAATAAAATTACCGCTTTAAATTTTAAACGCAAAAAATGAGTAAAAGTCAAAATAAAATTTTTAAATCGGTTGCGGTTGTAACCATTTTTGCCGTGATGACAAGAGTCATTTCTTTCTTGTTCAAAATTTATCTTTCACGAGCATACGGAGCGGAAACGGTAGGACTTTATCAAATATGTCTTTCCGTGCTTTTGCTATTGCTTTCAATTTCCGTTGGCGGAATGCCTACCGTTTTGTCACGAAAAATTGCCGAAGCCGAAACGTTCAAAAATTTCAAACGACAAAACGCGTTGACGTTCGCATCGATTTTAATCGGACTTTTAACGTCGGGGATTATCATTGCAATATGCTTTTTGATGCGCTCGCATCTAAATTTGATTTTTAGCGATGCGCGTGCAGGCGACTTGTTCCTTATTATGCTTCCCGCTCTTATCACGTCGACGATATACTGTTCGATACGAGCATTCCTTATGGGCAAAAAAAAGTTTTTCGCTTTTTCCGTCACGGAACTATTGGAAGAAATTTTAAAAATTATATTCACGGTTTTGTTTGCAACCTGCGCCGTATCTTGGATTAGCGGAGCTACGGCAATAGCCGTCGCATTCCTGATTGCCGACTGTGTTTGCGCCTTAGTGCTTGTCATAGTATTTTTCGCAAGTGGCGGAAGAATAGCCAAGCCGCAAGGCTTTTTAGAACTTACTAAATCTTCGCTGCCGCTTACCACGCTCAGAATTTCCACCGGACTTGTCGCTTCCCTTACCGCAATAGTCGTTCCCCTTATGCTGACTAAAAACGGGCTTTCGTCGAACGAAGCAACTGCGCTGTACGGTGAAGTGTCGGGAATGGCTCTGCCCTTAATCACCGCGCCTACGACGATTATCGGTTCGCTTGCAATCGTTCTTTTGCCCGACATGGCAAAAGCAAACGTCCTATGCGACAACAAAGACATCGAAAACAAACTCGGATATTCCCTTATATTTTGCACTTACGTTTGTTCGGCGGCATTTATCGCCTTTACGTCGCTCGGTATGGAAATCGGCGAGTTGTTCTTCGGAAATAAAGAAGCAGGTCGTTTCGTTTCGATTTGCGCATCGCTTATGTTCTTTATCGGCGCAAATCAAACAACAACGCCCGTACTCAACTCTCTTGGACTTGAAAACAAAACGCTAAGGAATTATATAATCGGACTTGCCTTGTTCATTCCGCTAATTCTCATTTTGCCTAAATTTGTAGGGGTTTACTCAATCGCCATAGCAAACGGCGCAATGCTACTCGTAAGTTGCTTATTAAACTTTCTCACGCTCAAAAGGCGCGGAATAAAACTCAACTATAAATTAAGAAATCTGTTTATGGCGGCTCTTACTGCGCCTTGTATATTGCTGTCGAATTTTTTGAGAGGAATCTTGAAAAATTATCTTACCGATTTCTTCGTCATTTTGTTTTGCTCGATTGTCGCAATCGGCTTGTACACGCTTGTCATCACAGTGTTTAAGGTTATGCCGATTAACTTTTCGTTCAAAATCAGACGCAAGGACAAAAAAACGAAACCCACCAAAAGAAAAGCAAGGAAACAAACGCTTGCAGTTTGACGCGCACGAAGTTTTCAGCTTAATGATTTGCAATGTGAATCGCTAGCAAAAACAAAACAGTACGCATAAATATTGCGGCTGTTTTCAAACTAATGATATGTTAAACAATTTCTTACGATGTATAGTTTTATATTTGGTTCTGCTCGTCGCAATGCGTCTTATGGGAAAAAGACAAATCGGCGAGCTTCAACCTTTTGAATTTGCAATAACGTTAGTCGTTGCCGATCTTGCCTGCATTCCTATGCAAGACAACACGATGCCTATTCTGTACGGCATTATTCCGATTTTCACGTTGCTTGTTTTCCATATTCTCATCACAAAGATATGCGTAAAAAGCGTGCGTTTCCGTAGAGTTGTCAACGGAAAGCCGACCGTAATAATAAGCGAAGGAAAACTCGACGTCAAGGCTCTTAAAAAGCTCGATATGAACACAAACGACGTACTCGAAGCGTTGCGTTGCGCAGGCTATTTCAAGCCCGGCGACGTAGAATGTGCGGTTGTCGAAACGAACGGCACAGTTGCCGTTTTGCCTAAATTCGCAAACGCGCCCGTCACAAACGCCGATATGGGTATCGAGGGCGGACAAAACGACTTGCCTGTCACGGCGATTGTCGAAGGAGTGTTTTTAAAAGACAATCTCAAACAAAACTCGGTAACAATCACAAAAGAGCAAATATGCGCACTTCTAGACAACGTAGGGCTCAGACAAAAAGACGTGTTCCTGATGTCGCTCAGCGGTGAAAACGCATTCATTCAGCCATATTACGGCGACCCGATAAACCGTAGCATACAGGAGAGTCAAAATGAGTAAAACGATTATTGCAATAGTAATTTTGGCGCTTTTGATAACGGGCGGAATTTTGGATAACATGAACGTCGATAAGGTTTTCGACCAATTCGACGAAAAATTAAACAGTCTTAAAACGTTAGTCGAAGCGGAAAATAAAGAAGAATCGATAAAGCAATTAAAAGAAACCACCGCATGGTGGGACGACAAAAAAACAAAGATGGAATTTTACAGCTATTCGCAGGATTTAAGACTTATATCGTCTTGCCTTGGCGAAACGCTCGGCAGTCTCGAATGCGAAGACTTTCAAAATGCGCTTTCCAAAGTGGAATCGCTTTTGACAATCTCCGCAAACACTCGCGACATATTAGGCGTCAGGATTGAAAATATCGTCTGACGACTTCGTCGAGATTTCCTGCGCCCAAAATCAAAATCTTGTCATATTCTTTCAAAACCTTTTGTTCGTCAAAAAAGTTATATACTTTTCTTTCCGAATCAAAGTATTCGCCGCCTATCGCCTCCGCAAGGGCCTTTGCGTCAATCCCGTCCGACGGCTTTTCTCTGGCAGCAAAGGTTTTATATACGGCATAGCCGTCAAGCATCTTTAAAGCATTTTTAAACTCTTCAAAAAAAACGGCAGTTCGCGAATAGGTGTGCGGCTGAAATATACCGAACACCTTTCCGCAGCTCTTTGCGACTTCTATAGTGCGGCTTAGCTCCGTCGGGTGATGCGCATAGTCAGAGATAACCCCTACGCCGTTTAACTCGCCCACCTTCTCAAAACGCCGCTTTACGCCCGTAAAGGACTCAATCGAATTTTCGATGCTTTTGTCTTTCACGCCGAATAGTCTTGCGACTTCTACCGCAAAGGCGACGTTCTCCGCATTATGCTTCCCCATAAGTTCAGACTTTACGTTTATACCCTTATATGTGAAATTCAATTTGCCGTCACATTCACCGTTAAAATCACATTTCGGATGCAAAACGGCAGACGATAGGTTTTTAAACTTTTTATAATCGTCTTTTCTTATTACGAGTTTTCCGCCCGTTTTGATTTTTTGGGCAAATTCTTCAAATGCCGAAACGTAACTTTCGTCGGTGGGATAACAATCGGGATGGTCACGCTCTACGTTGAGAACGACCGCCACGTCGGGCGCAAGCGACAGAAAACTTTTTTTATACTCGCACGCTTCCGTAACAAACACTTCGTCGCCGATAAACGAATAGTCGCTCTCGCCGCCTATATGACTTGTAACGCTTATGCCGCCGTCTTTTAAAATATGACTTATAAGCGCCGTAGTGGTTGTTTTGCCGTGCGCGCCCGCAATAGCCACCGTCTTTTTATGAAGCGAAGCAATATATCCCCAAAAATCACACCTTTTGTAGCAAGTCTTTTTTATAGCTCTGATTTTTATCATTTCGGGGTCACTTTCTTTTATAGCCGACGAATACACGGCGTAATCGAAATTTGTAAAAAACGGTCTTGACGAATAATAAATTTCTATTCCGCTTTTTTCAAGCATATCGGTTACCGAACTTCTCACCGCGTCATAACCGATTACCGTTGCGCCCCTGCTCAGAGCAAAAAGCGCAAGTTTTGACATACTTACGCCTCCGATTCCTAAAAACAATATCCTTTCTTTATACATAATAAGCCTCATATCAATATATGCCGACTAAACAGCCTATTTTACTTATTTTGGTAAAATTTAAAATTGGGTATTGAAATGTTGGGATTTTTATATTAGAATATAATTACCAAAGATAAGGATGGTATTAGTTATGTTGAACATTACAGACGTAAGAGTCAGACTCGTCAAAAAGGACGATGCAAAACTTAAAGCAGTTGCTTCAATAGTTGTTGACGATTGTTTCGTCATTCACGACATTAAAATAATTGAAGGCACGGAAGGCAACTTTATTGCAATGCCATCCCGCAAGACACCGGACGGCGAATTTAAAGACATTGCTCACCCAATCAATCCGGAAACGAGAGAAATGATAAGAAAGAAAGTTTTCGACGCATACGAACTCGCTCTCAAGGAGCAATAGAACTGCAATGCAAAAACCACCGATAATGATATGAACCCAAAAGTTGGACAGAAATGTAAAATTTTTGGAGCGCACTTCATAAACGGTGGTTTTATTTTTATACTAAATATTTACCTAACTTATGCATTTATTTGTCGTTTTAGACTAATTAAAATACTTATAATCAAGTTTTCCCATATCGGTTATCGGCATCTCATCAATTTGTTCGATTGTTTTCGGAACGTTCCAATGCGATAAATTTGCCTTTATCGTTCCTATAATCTTTTTAGACAAATCGTCGTCAATCAAAGCGTCGCCTTTCAATTCGACGATTAAATGCACGTAAGGCTTTTTGCCCTGATATCTGCAAATAGCGCAACTGTTTTCGACTTCTTCAACCGAATTTACAACTCTTTCGATTTCTGTCGGAAAAACGTTTATGCCCGAAATTTTTATAAGTCTTTTCTCTCTGCCCTTAAAATACAAATAACCGTCTTCGTCCATAGAAGCAAGGTCGCCGCTACGCAAATATCTTTTTCCATCCGTTTCAAAGAACACGTCGCTGTCACCGAGATAGCCGCACATAAGTTGCTCGCCCGAAAAGCACATTTCGCCTATTTCGTCAACGCCCACTTCGTGCCCGTCTTTTAACAGCTTCAAATCGACTCCGACAAGCGGCTTGCCGATAGACCCAAACTTGTCGCCCGACAAATTCAAAGTACAAACGCTTCCCATTTCGGTCAATCCGTAGCCCTGAATAATCTTTGCCTTGCTGCCTGCTTTTTCCAAAAGCGTGTGCGCTTCCTTTGTAAGTTCTTCGCCAAGCGAATCGCCGCCGACGTAAATATGTTTTACGCTTTTTAAGCACTCGCCGAAGTTTTTTTGCCTGACCATTTTTGCGAGCATATTAGGTATGACGTTCATGCAGGTAACGTTGTTCTTTTTTATGATTTTAAGCGACTTAGCCGCATTGAAAGACGGGACAAGACAAAGCGTCATTCTCGTACACATACTTGAATGTATAGTCGCGGCAAGTCCGAAGCCGTGAAATACGGGAAGAACCGCAAACATAGAACATCTTTCGTCATAAGGGTTGCCGAGCGTTTTAAGCATATTATAAACAAGCGCGTTTATGTTTTTGTTTGTCAGCATACTCGTTTTAGGCGCGCCTGTCGTTCCGCTCGAATGCATAAAAATCGCAACGTCGTTTCCGTCGCTGTGATAAGGAGTAAATTTTGCGGTTTTTTTAAGTCCGTAAAACTTTCCGCCGAAAATCGGACATAAAACCGCCTTTACGTTACCGAGCAATTTTTTATACTTAAAATAATTTACTTCGCACAGCAAACAAATTTTGGGATTTGTGAGGTTAAGTTGAGATTTAAAAACTTCAGGGTTGCTTTTAGGATAAATAACACTGACTGTTGCGCCTATTCTGTTAGCGGCATAAAGGGTGACAAGGGCTTGCGGAATGTTGGGCAAACACATTGCTATATTATCGCCTGCCTTAATTCCCATACGGACAAACGAGCCTGCAACGTTGTCAACGTCCTTCAAAAATAAAAACAGCTCACGCTTTTTTCGTCCGTAAGCGTAAGCATTACCGTAAAAAGTAGAACGATAAATTCGCATATAGTCGAACATCGTTCTGCCGGTATTTTCAAACTCACCCAAATAACTCATTTTTCACCCTTA
>JAQYCY010000061.1:0-14389 GCA_028724485.1 Bacillota bacterium
CCGTGCTTTGCGCAAGTTTAAATTCTTTCAATTCGGTAATAATCCATATATGAGAGAAATAGGAAAAAATTTGAGCGAAACAAAAAAACGAGTAGAATTGCTTAAAGGCATAAACGTGCTTATTAAAGTGAACGAAGGCAGAAACAAAATTATCGATTACGTCGGAAAAGTCGAAAGCGTCTACCCGTCCGTATTCACGTTTAAAACGGAGGACGAAAATATTAAGACGTTTCCGTACGCAGACGTGTTGACAAAAAATATCAAATTCTTCAAAAACTGAAATTGCCGCAACTATTACGGCATAAAAGCGTAAAAAGCCCTATCTAATCTGCGGGTATTTCTATGTCCTTTTTGCGAATTTCAATAAAAAGCTATAATACTAAGGTAAACAGACCGCCAAGGTCATACCCACTTTCAAAACTTTCTGAAATTGCAATTGCTTACGTTAAGCATTATCGTCGTATCATTAAATTTAAAATTTAATCGTAATTGCGTTTTTAACGTTTATATCACATCCAATACTTTGCCAAAAGCGTTCAATATCTAATAAAAAAGCGTTTACACAATAAACGCCTTTTTAAAATTGTTATAAAACATAAATAAATCGCTCGCCGCTTAGTCGTTATCGATTTGTTCGTTGCTTTCTGCAAAATCGTCTTTGTCTGCGGTCGCCTCGACGCTTTGCTCGTCGCACTCTTCGTCATTTGCGACGTTTTCGCCGTCATCATCGGAATCGAGTTTTTCGCTTTTTGCGTCCGCGTTGTTTTCCGCAGGTTCTTCGTCACGGTCTTTTACGGATTTAACCATAAACGGCGTCGCTTTAAGCGGCAACGCAATCACAAGCGTTAATCCTATTGCAAGAGCCAAAACAACGCCGAACACAGTAAAGCCCAACGCAAGCGGAAGTTTTACTTCCACTTCAAATTCCGCCACTTTGTTGCCGTCAATCTTTGCGGCGATAGTATGTTTTCCGAGCGTTGTCGGAATATAGTTGAAGGTAGTTCCGCCGTTTTGTTTTTGCACAAGTTCGCCGTCCACAAACCATTTAATTTCAACGGACGTATCGCAATACTGTATGTCGGTGAACGAAAGTGCAAGCGGCGTTCCGAGATAACAAGGTGCTTTTTTGTTTGCATTGTCTTTTGTCGCCCATTCGACAGGCGTAATTCTTATTGCGGAAAAATCGAACGGAGCGTATTTGATTTCAATGACGGTCTTTTCGGAAACGAGAGTTTCCTTTCCGACCGCAAGCTCTGCCCAAACGGTATTTTTGCTGCCGCCGAAGCTCTTATCGAACACAAACTTATTGCCTTTATTTTTAATTCTGCTTATCTTAGTCGTGCCGTCCGCATTCGTTTTTTCGACAACCCAAACTATTTCCTTGTCATACTTAGGATTGTGGGAATCCGCAGGCGATATAGTCGCAAAAAACTTGACGTCCTTTCTGTCACGCATATTTTGTTTGAGAGTCGATTGCGCGCTTACAAGTTTCGACACTATCTTTGTAGGAGTTATATATTTATAGTCTTCACTCGCCAAAAAGTCGGTTTCAAGAACGCTCTTAACGTCGACGCCCTTAATGAGATAGCCGCCCACACGCATCGTAATTTTACTTTCGTGGCCTCTGAGCATTTGCGTGAGCTTGCTTGCCGTAACAGTCGGATAACGAAGTTTAAGCATAGCCGCAAGCATAGACACAAACGGAGCCGCCATTGACGTACCCGACTTTGTGCCGTAAGAATTTGTACCGCTAGTAGCCGAATAAACGTTCGTACCGGAGGCTGCAAGGTCGTAGTCGCCGAAATTGGAAGTCGAATTGAGCCTTGCGCTATCCAATCCGTTTTCATAATTCATTACCGAAACAATTTCGGTTATTGACGCAGGATAAGAAATATCGTTTTTAGTATCTTTTCCGTTGTTTCCTGCCGCCGAAACGAAAACCGTTTTTTCAACGTAGTCGTTTATTGCACCTTGCAGTTTTGTAAGATTGCTCCAACTGCTGCTCGATGTAATTGCCGACTTTAAAATCGAAATCGACATATTTATTACCGAACATTCAAGTTTATGACCAAGCCTTGCTTCAAGTCCGTTTTCACCGCAAAGCCATCTTATAGCCGCCGCAACCGCCGTCGACGTAAATTGATTTTGACTGTTCGTCGCTCTTACGGGAATTATTTTAACCGAATCTTCGAGTCCGAGTTCCAAAATAATCGACGAGATTATGCCTGCGACGTGCGTGCCGTGATAATCGCTTGCCGAATCGCTTATAAGGGCAGGCGTGGTAGAATTGCCGACGTTGTAGCCGACAGGCTTTTGAGTTCCGTTGTCCTCAACCCAAAGCAAAGTTTTTTTGAAAAGTTCGTGATTGTAGTTTATGCCCGTATCGATAACACCTATATAAACAGGTTTGTCGAGTTTTTTGAAGTCGGCAAAATACTGCTTTGCAAACGCTATATCGAAATACTGTTCGTCAAAGTACCACCTTTCGGTTTTCATTTCGCTTGGCACGTCGCTATCCGTCAAACTACCCGCATTTGCAATTCCGAGCATCGGGCAAACGGACAAAGCGATGATAACCGCCGCCAAAATCAAAATTAAATATTTAGATTTTTCAATAAAACTTCTGCTCATAAAGGTTTAAATTCCTTTCGTTTTTTATATCGGACTTTAAGCCGCCAAACGTTCGTACTTCTGCTTTTCTTACTTTTTGATACGTTCGCAATTCTCAGTCAAAACGGCTAATAACTCCCGTTCATCTGCTTTTTCGCTTAACCCCTAAGCAAATTTAAGGAAAACTCTATTCTGTCTATCGTTTCGTCTTTTCCGAGTATTTCCGCAATTTCGTATGCGCCTCCCGGCGTAACTTGCACTCCTGTTATGCCGAGCCTTAAAGTACAAAGAACCTGTCCGCCTTTGACGCCTCCGTCTTCGGCGGCTTTTGACAAGCACTCTTTTATGGTTTCCATTTTCCAATCGGAAAGACTTTTAAGAGCGTCTTTTGCAATTTCAAGACATTTAATCGCAAGATCAAAATCTATTTTGTTCTTTTTGTTCAAAAACATTTCTTTGTCGAACTCTTTAAAGTCCGCTAAAAAAGCAACTTTTTCGATAACGTCCGAAAGAATATCCACTCTCGTTTTAAGAAGCGGAGCGATGAGTTTATAGTCGTATGCCGTCGCCGTACTCTTGTCGAAATACGGTTTTGACAACTCGTAAAACTTTTCGTCTGACAATTCTTTTATGTATTCGCTGTTGAGCCATTTCATTTTTGCTTCGTCGAAAATACTCGACGAAATCGAAATACCGGAAACGTCGAACGCTTCTATCATTTCGTCCATTGTCATCTTTTCTCTGTTGTCTTTCGGACACCAGCCTAAAAGCGCAACGTAATTGACGATAGCTTCAGGCAAGAAACCTTTTGCGATAAAGTCCTCGAAGTTCGCGTCGCCGTAACGCTTTGACAGTTTTCTGGTTTCGTCTTTCATTATAGGCGCAAGGTGCATATAAGTAGGTCTTTGCCAACCGAAACCGTCGTACATAAGGTTGTACATCGGCGTACTCGAAAGATACTCGTTGCCTCTTATGACGTGCGTGATATTCATAAGGTGGTCGTCGACGACGTTAGCGAAGTTGTAAGTCGGCATTCCGTCCGATTTAAGCAAAATGCAATCGTCCATATCTTCATACTTTACGGTGACTTTTCCGTAAACCATATCTTCGTACGTTCCCTCGCCGTGCGTAGGAACGTTGAGCCTTATGACGTAAGGTTCGCCCGCTTCGAGACGCTTTGCGATTTCTTCTTTCGACAAGTTAAAACAATGCTTGTCGTACTTTTTAAAACCTTTATCACCCGCCAAAGTGCCGAGCCTTTCTTCATCGCAAAAACAGTAATACGCCGCGCCCTTTTCGACAAGCTCCAAAGCATACTTTTTGTAAAGTCCTTTTCTTTCGCTTTGGACGTAAGGACCGTATCCCTTATCCTTGTTTGGACCTTCGTCGTATTTTATACCCGCCTTTTCAAGCGTGCGATAAATAAGTTCGACCGCTCCTTCGACGTAGCGTTCCTGATCGGTGTCTTCTATACGCAAAATAAAATCGCCGTGATTTTTCTTTGCGAAAAGATAGGCATAAAGCCCCGTTCTCAAATTGCCTATGTGCATAAAGCCTGTCGGGCTTGGAGCAAATCTCGTTCTGACTGTCATATTTAATCCTTCTTCTTTTCATCGAGCCTTTCGGACAAAAAGCTCTCGTCTTTGATTTTTATTTTTCCGAAAATTTTAGGGTCAATCGCCGCTTCGTTGAGCAAATCGGGAATCTCGTAAAATTTCGCGCCTTCCTTTATAAACTTGTCTATCGTTCCGTCGATGTAGGTAAACAAATCGTGCTGAGCAAAACTGTAATAACTGTCGCCCGCAAATATGATATGGTCGCAAAGCGTAATGCCCATAAACGACAGATTGCAAGCGATTATGTTTGTCATTTTGAAATCGGCTTGCGACGGAAACGCCGAACCGCTCGGATGATTATGCGCAATTATGATTGCAGACGCGTTCGTGCGCATAGCGACGTCCGCGACCTCTCTTGCTGTAAGAGAAACGGTATCGCCATAGCCCTCGCCCAAAGCGAAAACGCCGATAAGATTAAACCTTTTGTCAAGGGCGACCGCATAAACGGCTTCTTTTGTTCTGCAATCGAAATAGTTTTTCAGATATGCGATTGCGTCGCCGTGAGTCGCAAACGACGGCTTTTTCGTTTCAAAATCCTGATGATAACGACGAAATATTTGCGGCATAGAGCTTAAATACAAAGCTGCCGAATGAGTAACTCCGTCCACCTTTTCTAAGTCCTCAACGCTTGCGTTAAGCACGCTGTGAAAACTGCCGAAACGCTCTATCAATTTATGAGCTATCGGATTGGTGTCTTTTCGAGGAATAAAGGGATAAAGCAAAAACTCTAAAATTTCGTGATTTTGAAAGTTTTCAAGTCCCTCTTTTAACACTCTTTCCTTGAACCTTTCTCTGTGTCCTTCGTGTTCAGACATAACCTTTCACCTGAGTATGTTGCATTTTTTTATAGTTAATAATATAATAACATAAGTATTTCAAAACTGCAATTTTTAATTGCACTTATTTATGAGGTAGATATGGATAATTTAATAAAACGTTGTCTGGAACTGCTTGAGATAAACTCCGTACAAAGCGAACCTGCATCGGGTGCGCCTTTCGGGCTCGGCACGCTAAAAGCGTTAAATTATGTTTTAGACCTGGCAAAAGATATGGGTTTTAAAACGGTAAATCACGACGGATATATAGGTTACGCCGAATGCGGCAACGGCGATGACTTCGCGATTTTAGGACACTTAGACACCGTGCCGATAGGCGAAGGCTGGACAAAAAATCCGTTTGGCGAGCTGACAGACGACAGAATATACGGCAGAGGCGCGCTCGACGATAAACTTCCTATGCTCTGCTGTCTTATGGCTTGCGGCGAGCTATTAAAAGAAAAAACGCCTAAAAAGAAAATCAAAATCATTTTCGGGCTTAACGAAGAAAGCGGCTGGAGGTGCATAGAATACTTCAATAAGGTTGATACGATGCCGAAAATCGGATTTTCGCCGGATGCCGATTTCCCTGTCATAAACTGCGAAAAAGGTATAGTCAACTACAAAATTTCTCTTCCGACAATTGACGGCTTTACCATAAAAAGCGGAGAGCGTCCGAACATAGTTCCGAATAAATGCATGGCAACTTTAAACGGCGAAGATTTTGAAACAAACGGCGTAAGCGCGCATGCGGCAAATCCGCAAAACGGCGATAACGCCATAGCAAAAATGCTTAAACTGCTCGGCGAAAGAAACGACGGAATAAAAGATCTTTACGAAAAACTTTCCGACTATTACGGCGGCGGATTAGGTCTTGACGTAAGCGACGAGCCGAGCGGAAGACTGACGCAAAACGTCGGAATGGCGTTCACCGACGACAAATTGAATTTCGTTTTGGACATTCGCTATCCCGTGACTTTCAAAGAGGACTTCGTTTTGTCCGCGCTCAAAAAAGCGTTTCCTACGGCAACGATAGAGCGCACGCATTATCACTTGCCGCTTTACGTCGAAAAGGACAATCCGCTCGTGACGACGCTTCTTGACGTATACAATAAATACACGGGCGAAAAGCAAACGCCTATTTCAATCGGCGGCGGAACGTATTCGAGAGCATTGCCGCTCGGCGTTGCTTTCGGGCCTGTTTTCCCTAATAGCAATCTCGATATTCATTGCCCCGATGAATATTTGCCGCTAAGCGATTTGAAAAAAATGTATGAAATTTATAAAATCGCCATTGACAAATTGTGTTTTTAAAAATACACTTAATTTAAGAACCGTTTAGATTTCGATTTATCGAAAATCACTTCGAGCTGCCAGCCCGACGAAAAAAAGGAGAACAAAATGAAAAAATATTTAAAAACCATTTTACTTATCGTGCTTGTGCTTTCAATCACTATAGCGTTCGCTGCTTGCGATAAAAACGATAAAGGCGATAAAAAGCCTTACAAATTGCCTGCTTCGCAGTTCAACCAAACGTATACGGCGCTCGACGCCGAAGACGCAAACAAAGTGCTTAACGTTTTGAAAGTCGCGTCCGACAGCGAAGCAATCAAAGCAAACGAAAATTTCAGAATTTTCGGCACTATGAACGTAAACACCGACGGCACACCTATAACGACTCTTATCGACGCAATTATGGGCGTTGACGAAAAGGGCGGTACGTTGCTTTCGGGCTACAACGAAACGTCGGCAATGGGCTTTAAGGCAAAAGGCAATATTTATATAACCGACAATAAAATGTACTTCAACGTTTCATCGATGGGACAAACCGCAAAAACCTACGAAGCGTTCACGGAAACGCAAAGCAGTCCTTACTCGACTGAAATGTTCGACGGTTATTTGGATATGATTAAAAACCTTGAAAACCTCAAAGGCGTAACCGTTTCCGCAGCAAAGGTCGGCGACGAATTGCAATACAAATTCTCTTTCGACAAATCATTCTTGGAAACAAAGGAACTTCAAAAATATTGCGAATTGGTGAACTTCAACGACTTTACCCTCTTCCTTTCGCTTAACGACGACAACACCGTCAAGGGTATGAAAATCTCGATAGACTACTCATACAAGTTCTCGGAATCGTACATTAAAAGCATAGAAGAATCTTTGGGTAAAGAATATGCCGACACGCTTAAAATCACAATGTCTATGAAACTTAATTTCGAGATTTCGAGAACCGACAGCAAGCCTACTTTCCCGAATGACCTTGGTACGTATGTAAAAGCAAGCGAGTATGACGAAACGGAATATTAAGCATAAAAAGTTTTAACGTCAACTATCGTCTGACAAATTTTGAATTAGATTTGAGCGAGTTCGATTTTGGGCAAGTTCAATTTGAACAAGTCAAATCAAATTAACGCTGTAATTTAAAAAAGTGTTTTGTTTAAATTAAATTTATTACGACTCGATCGTCTGTAACGTATAGCGTTTAAAGCGATTAAATAAAAAAGGGAAACAACAGTTTCCCTTTTTCTTTGCTCTTTTTAAATATTTAATTTATCTATTTAAAATTTATACATTTAATGTTGCGTTTTAAATGTTTAATTTGTTGCCGACAAAGCAAAGAGCATCATACTTTTTATCAATATTTTAACTGTGTTTATTATCATGATAAACTTGCCGCATTTGAGTTTTTGTCACATGATTTTAACTTTACTTTTGTTTACGTTTAGCCGTCACGCGACAAGAAAATTCATAATGCCTTGCGCTATGCATTTTGCTATTTTGTTTTGATACTCGTCGGTCACGAGCAACGCTTCGTCAAGCGGACTTGACAAAAAACCACATTCCACAAGGGCGGACGGATATTCCGTGCATTGTAAAATGTAATAGTCGCCTTTGAGCGCGCTGTATGTTCTGCCTTGATTGACCTTGTTTATCTCTTCGTTCATAACGGCTTGAAGCGACTTTGCAAGAGTATCGTCACCCCAATAAAACACCTGCGCGCCTCGTCTGTTCGGCGAGCTGTATTTGTTTTGATGAATACTTAAAACAAGATTCGGTTTTGCTTTCAGTATCTTTTCCTTTCTGAGTTTCATATCTTCTTGTTTTTTGGTTATCGTCGGTTCTGCCCCCACACCGCTGTCGCGCGTTAGCTCGACGCCTACGCCTTGTTTTTCAAGCAACGCTTTCACTTTGTAGGTTATAATCATATTTATTTCTCTTTCGCACACGCCCGTATTCACGCCCACTACACCGCCGTCCGCTCCGCCGTGACCTGCGTCCAGCACTACAACGTAGTTAGGCTTCGGCGAAGCGGCAACTACTATTGACGGGACGCCCACCGCCAGAAATACAAAGACTGCAATTAAAATCACTGCCACAACGATTCTTTTTACTTTTACAACAAACATAATTTTCACCTTGAAATTTACGCCGAAAAGAACGGCTATGATTATATTTATTCATGCCTATCGGGATTTACGCTATAAAAACCAAATTATTATCTTTTTTGTCGAAAAATGCATATTTGCATTTATATGCAAAGTTGTACACCAAGTTATCCACATAATTGTGGATAAGTGTGCATAACTATTTTATTATATTAGCCTTTATGCCTTGATATTCCGCTTTTTAGATTTTAATTTCGTGCAAATCCAAACGATAGGTTTAAGCATAATTCATTCGCCTTTGAAATATTTTTAAACGGGGTGATTTTATGAATTTATTTGACAAAGAAGTGATATGCCTTTTTGAAGCCAAGTCTCTCGGCATAGTCACGGGCGTTATCGTATCCAAAAAAACTTTCAAACTGAAATTTTTAATTCTCGACCGCATCGAGCCTGTTAATTACGTCAAAGCGGACGGCATTGTATCGGTTGGCGACTGCATACTTATAAAAAACGATTTGTATCTTTCGTCGCTTACGGATTCGGACAAAAAGAATTGCCACTTGCTCTTCCCGACGTACGGAGTGAACACAGACGGCGAAAGAATAGGCAGACTTGAAAAAACGAATTTCGATGACGGCGTTCTTATCGATTTGGACTTCGGCTTAACGATTGCAGCAAATCGCATTTTGACGGCAAGCCGCGACTATATCGTGCTTCAAGGAAACAAGGAAGTAAAAATCGCAAAACCGCTTCCTAAAAAGATAGCGACAAAAGACAATCGTACCGTCAATATTTTCGACTCGCTTACTCAAAAGGCCGAATCGCAACAGGATTTAAATCCGCAATCTTTCGATGGCGGCATTTCGGAAAATTTATCACCGCAGGAATTGCAAAGCGGATTTAAAAACGCGCTTGAAAACAGTCCGCTAAGAATCATATCCGACTATCACTTTTTGCTCGGACGCGTCGTCAAAGAAAACGTCTTTTCATTCAGCGGCGAACTTTTAATAGCAAGCGGTACGACCGTCACGCCTGCAGTCGTCGAAAAAGCAAGACGATACGGCAAGCTCATCGAACTCACAACCAGCTCTGAAAGCTAAGGAGAAAATATGAAAAACAGAAAATTTAACGTAAAAATCATTTTGGTTGTCATCGCGGTTTTATGTCTGACCTTTATTGTGACAGCCTGCAACAAAGCAAACGAAAAAGTAGTCACTTCGCCGATATACGAAATCAATCTTTGTTACGACGGCGACAGAACCGTAACGGCAACTCAAAACGTGTGCTATTTCAACAACTCCGACGGCGACCTAACAGAAATCGTTATGGCGCTATATGCGAACGCCTATTCCGAAAGTGGCAAACCTTTCACGGCGCAACATGTCGGAGCGGCTTATTACGACGGACTTAGCTACGGCGGCATCGAAATCAAGAGCCTGACCGTTGAAAAGGAAAAAACCGATTTCACAGTGTCGGACACGAAAATGTCTTTCAAAATTCCGACGCTTAGCAGCGGAAAAAGCGTCAACCTTTCGTTAGAATACGAAATCACTCTGCCGCTTTGCAACGGACGTTTGGGCAAGACAAAGGACAGCGTAAACCTGTCGGGTTTTTATCCGCAAATATGTCCGCTCAAAAACGGACAATTCGTCTGCAATGAGTATTCGGCTTTGGGCGATCCTTTTTGTTCGGAAATCGGCGATTTTTTTATAAACGTAACATTGCCGTCGGAGTATAAAATTGCGACAAGCGGCAAAATAACCGAAACTGTCATAAACGACGAAACAAAAAAAGTAGACTACGAAATTATTGCGGAAAAAACGAGAGATTTCGGATTGGTCGCTTCAACCGCTTTAAAAAGCCTGTCGACAGACGTTGACGGCGTTACGGTGATTTATGACTATTTGTCCGATCCTGAACCCGAAACATCTTTAAAAATCGCGGAGTCGGCTCTAACGACTTTCTCGACAGCTTTCGGAAAATATCCGTATTCGACTTACACCGTTTGCGAAACGCCGTTCGTTCATAAGGGAATGGAATTTTCCACGCTCGTTATGATTGACGACAAAATGACGCCGAAAGAGCGTGAACTTACAATAATACACGAAACCGCCCATCAATGGTGGTATGGCGTCGTAGGCTCAAATCAATTCGACGAAGCATTTTTGGACGAAGGACTTGCCGAGTTTTCGACTGCGTATTATTATAAGGCCACGGGCGACACCGAAACGTTCTCGCGACTTATAAAATCACATAAGGCAAACTATCAACTTTTCAGCGAATATTCGGCGGCTAACGGCTCGACCTTTGACGGAAAAATGTCGAAACGATTGTGCGATTTTTCGTCCGAAAACGATTATATAGTCACTGCCTATGACGAAGGCACGCTTGCGTTCAACAGCGTGTACGAAATTATGGGCGAAAAGAAATTTTTAAAGGCGGCAAAAAAATACTTTAAAGACAACGCTTTTAAAATAGCAACGGTCGACAACTTCAAAAACGCCATAGACAAATATTCAAAGCAAGCAGGCAAAACACTAAATGCTTGGCTTGACGGAACGGTTAAACTTTAACGTTTGATTTTAGTCGATACTATTGGTTGACATTGTTTGTTATACTGTTTAATCGGTATTGCCCGATAGTATTACCTAATTACTATTGAATAATTGGCGTTGCTTACTTAATTGGCGTTGCTTACTTACATTGCGTAATTAGCATTGCATAATTTGTATTGCATAATTAGCGTTGTATAATCGGCGTTGCATAATTTGTATTGCATAACAAAGCAAAAAAGATTGAAGTTCACTTCAATCTTTTTTATTTGCCTTTAAACTTTTCTTCGTCCTTTTAAATCTTTTCTTTTAGACTTAACTAATACTTTATTCTCGTTAAATCGATTTTTCGATTTAATAAGGCTTATCACATAAAAAACTATCTAAAAACTTTTTATTTGCTAAGCGGTTTCATGGTCGGGAACAGCAAAACGTCTCTGATTGACGCGCTGTCGGTCAAAAGCATTACAAGTCTGTCGATACCGATTCCGAGACCGCCCGTCGGTGGCAAGCCGTATTCGAGTGCGTTGACAAAGTCGTCGTTCATCACTTGAGCCTCGTCGTCGCCGTTTGCACGCTGAGCCATTTGTTTTTCAAATCTTTCCTTTTGGTCAATCGGGTCGTTAAGCTCGCTGAATGCGTTGCCCATTTCACGAGCAGTCATAAACACTTCAAATCTTTCCGTAAGGCGTTTATCCGTCGGTTTCTTCTTCGCAAGCGGAGAAATTTCGACAGGATAATCATATATAAACGTCGGCTGAATGAGCTTTTCTTCCACTTTTTGGTCAAAGACTTCCGCAAGAGCTTTGCCCCACGAAATATTCTTATCGAGTTCGACGCCGATTTTTTTTGCTTTTACAATAAGCTCGTCAAGATTTTCTTTGTCAAAATCAAGACCGGTAAATTCCTTTACAGCCTCACACATAGTCATACGCTTCCAAGGAGCTTTAAGCGAAATCGGCGTTCCTTGATAGCTTATTTCGGTCGTGCCGCAAACCTTCATTGCGCAATGAATGAAAATCTTTTCGCAGATATTCATCATATCGTGATAGTCTTGATATGCCGAATAAAGTTCGACGGTCGTAAATTCCGGATTATGTTTTGTGTCCATACCCTCGTTACGGAAAAGCCTGCCCATTTCGTAAACTTTTTCAAAACCGCCGACTACGAGCATTTTTAAATAAAGCTCGGGCGCAATACGCATATACATATCGAGATCAAGCGTATTGTGGTGCGTGACAAACGGTCTTGCGTTTGCGCCGCCCGGAAGAGTGTTCAAAATAGGAGTTTCAACTTCAAGGTAGCCTTCTGCGTCAAGCACTTCTCTTACGCCCGAAACGATTTTGGAACGCTTAATGAACGTATCCTTAACTTCCGGATTTGCGATAAGGTCAACGTAGCGTTTTCTATAACGCAAGTCGTTGTCTTTAAGACCGTGATATTTTTCCGGAAGCGGCAAAAGCGACTTTGAAAGCAACTCGCTTTTTGAAACCTTAATCGAAGTTTCTCCCGTATGAGTAACGAAAACTTCGCCTTCGATTCCGATAATATCGCCTATATCGTATTTCTTAAATTCGGCATAGTTTTCTTCACCTTGAACGTCGCGACTGAAATAGCCTTGAATTTTACCAAAGCCGTCCATAATATGTCCAAAACTCGCCTTACCCATAATTCGTTTCGCCATAAGGCGACCCGCAATTTTAACTTGCTTGCCTTCAAACTCCGACGTGTTGTTCAAAATGTCGGTAGTTACGTTCGTTCTGTCATAACGAACTATTTCAAACGGATCTTTGCCACCGTCTACAAGCTCTTTAAGTTTATTTCTTCTTACCTTGGCAAGCTCGAACTCTTGCGCTTCGGTCATTTCCTTCTGTTCGTCCATACTGCTCCGTTAATTATTTGATTTCCATTATTTTATATTCGACGATAGCGCCGTTAGGGGTTGTAACCTTTGCGATTTCGCCCTTGCGCTTATTGAGCAATGCAATGGCAAGCGGCGATTCGTTGCTTATTTTTCCGCTCGAAATATCCGCTTCGGTCGTACCTACAATCGTATACTCTTCTTCATCACCGAATTCTACGTCTAAAACTTTAACCGTGCTACCAATCGAAACCGAGCCTTTATCGGCAGATTCTTCGATGATTACGGCGTGTAAAACTTTTTCTTCGAGTTCTCTGATTTCTTGTTCCAAAAAGCCTTGTTCTTCTTTTGCCGCGGCATATTCTGCATTTTCGGACAAATCTCCGAGTTCTCTTGCGAACTTAATTTTTGCTGCGACTTCAAGTCTTTTGTTGCTTTTAAGGTCTTCAAGTCTTGCTTTTAATTCTTCAAGCCCTTCCTTAGTCACGTAAACTTCTTTCATTTTTTATCTCCTTTCGGATAATTATTCTTCGCTTTGAGCCGATTGTTCTTCTACTTCTTCCGACTGCTCTTCCGTCTTAGGTTCTTCTTGTGGTTGCAGCGCAAGTTGCTCGTATTCACGCTTTGCCCTATCTTTCAGGCTGTCATCAGCTCCGACGTATTCCGTTTTAAGCGAGCTGATTTTAAAATCGATTGCATAAAATCTGTAGTTGAGCGTTTTATAAAATACGTCTTCGATAAGGCATTTAAGATAAACGCTTTTTTCTTGTACGTTTCCGCTGACGATTTTAATTCCGACTTTAAGTTTTACGCCGTATTCGGTCAAAATCAAACTGATTTTTTGGCACTTAACGCCTTCGACCGTCTTAACGTTATTTCTAACCATTTTCTTCACGACCGATGCGCTAAGTTTCGTATTATTAGCCTTGTCGCTGTTGATGACTATTTCTCTGACTGCATCGCTATCGCTGAACGTATAGAATAATGCGCCGACAGACATAAAAATATACACAACGCCGAGCGCAACAAACAAACCTTTTACTAAGTCATTGTTGAAGACGTCTTGGTTAAAACCGCCGAAGATTGTGATGAGCAAAACGATAATGAAGATTATTCCGATTATCATACTTGCTATGGATAAAACCTTATCAAAAATTTTCTTTTTCATTTCCGCCTCCTGATTGTGCCACAACTATATCGCAAAGCCGCCCGTTCGTCAAGCACAAAAAAAAGGAACTTTTGGCGTCTATGGTCTTGTTTTGTAGCGTTAAGGTATAAAAAAAATGAGTTACTATCTCATAACTTGTTGCATTATATCAAAAATTTTGTTAAAAAGCAATACAAAACGGGTTTTTTTGAATATTTTTAAATTTGCTAAAAAAACTAATTTTATGACAGACACAAAAAAGAATTTATTTACGTTTACAATCATAGCCGCGGCGGTCGTTTTACTTCTAAGTTTAACTGCATTGCCCGTCTGCGTTGCAAATGCGGACGGCGAAATATTTGACCTTATGACGCCTGCTATCGTAAAATTTTATGAAAA
>JAQYCY010000062.1:0-2258 GCA_028724485.1 Bacillota bacterium
TCGGGACTTAATCAATATCTTGCCGACAGATTAGGGCTTTATTCTACAACGCTCGAAGACGTAGAAAACGGAGTGACCCTCGGCGGCGGCAAGTTTTTGGACGACGTTAAAAAGCTCGGTTCTTTAATCGGCGTCGATTTCGATTAGTTCGATTTGGTTGTTTTTAAAAATCCGACTGTTATCGGAAGTAAAACAATCAGAAATAAATAATTGGAAATAAAGCAATTAAAATTAAATTGACAGAAATTAAAATCATAGGAAATAAAAATCAAATGAAATTAAAATCAAATGAAATTGAAATCATAAGAAATTAAAATCATAAGAAATTAGAAAAATCAAAATTAAACGCACCCTAAATTTTTTAGCAGGTGCGTTTTTTGTTTAATTATACGGCTAAATGCAGTGATTTAATTGTGCGACTTATTGAGGCAGTTAATTAAAGGACTTAATTGTGCGACTTATTGAGGCGGTTAATTAAAGGACTTAATTGTGCGACACATTAAATCGGTTAATTAAAGCGACTTAAATAAGTCGCTTTAAAAACCGTAGTTTTGTGGCTTGGCTAAGCACGCCGTTTGACTATTTAGCTTAGTCTAAACTCTATGTAGCGTCGAAAAGAACCGTTAAAGAGTAAGACTTAAGTAATACGTTTTGTTTAAGCGGAGCTTAACCTCTTATTTTGCGATACATTTCGGCAAGCTCTTTTCTGTCCATAAGTTTCGGAACAGGGTAAAGAGGGTTGCCTTCTGCGTTTGCGTGCTTTGACATAATGGCGATGTCTTCTTCCTTGATTTCAGGGAAATGCTCCGGAATGTTCATATCCTTGTTCATTTGTTTTACCGCTTCGATAAACTTCTTTGCCTTTTCTTCGCGGCTGTTACCGGTAATTCCGACGACGTCGGCAAGTTCTGCAAGCGGCTTATAAGCGGTTTTTCCGTATGCTTCAAGGAAGTAAGGAAGAATGACTGCGTTTGCAAGTCCGTGAGCAATGTGATATTGCGCTCCGAGGCTGTGCGCTACTGCGTGGACGTAACCTACGTATGCTCTTGTAAAGGCGATGCCTGCATAGTATGCGGCGTGTTGCATATTGTTTCTTGCTTCAAGATTAGAGCCGTCTTTATATGCCGTTTCAAGGTTTTCAAAGATGAGTTTCGTTGCCTTTATAGCCATTTCCTTGGTTTCTTTTGTATTGCTATGTCCGATATATGCTTCGACTGCGTGCGTCAAAGCGTCCATACCCGTTGTAGACGTGATATGCGGTGGAAGTTTGACGGTGATTTGCGGATCGAGAACGGCATATTTAGGAATAAGCACAGGGTCGTTGATAGGATACTTTTCTGCCTTTTCAGGGTCTGAAATAACTGCTGCAAGCGTCGTTTCCGAACCCGTGCCTGCCGTTGTAGGAACAGCGAAGATAGGCGGCGTAGCCTTGTGAACCTTCAAAAGCCCTTTCATTTTTCTCACCGGCATTTTCGGTCTTGCAACTCTTGCGCCGACGCCTTTTGCGCAGTCCATAGACGAACCGCCGCCGAAAGCGATGATTGCTTCGCATTTGTTGTCTATATAAAGTTTGAGAGCGTCTTCGATATTTCCGATTGTAGGGTTAGGAACGGTGTCGTCATAAACGACGCAGTTTACGCCTGCTTCTTTAAGTCCGTTTTCAAGACTTGTAGTAAGTCCGAGACCGCGTATGCCTTTATCGGTAACCAAAAGTACGTTCGTCAATTTTTTCGATTTGATAAATTCAGGGAGCTTTTCAAGTCCGCCGCTGATAAGTTCGGGTTTGCGCCAAGGAAGAAGCGGAATAGCAAGTCTAAAAACGCCCTGATAAATTTTGCAATATGCTTTTTTTAAACAGTTCATAAAATCCTCCGAAAGTATTATCCGTTTTGATAACCAAATTTTAAACCTAAACTTTAAAATTGTAAACCAAATATAAACGCATTTTGTCTGTCAAAGCGCAATAAAAGGCTGTAAAAATTCAAATAGCGTTAAAAATCGGTTATTCAATCTATTTTTACAAACGTCGCTAAATTTTGCCGTATGACTTATCGTATAATGCAACTCGGAGGGCGTATGAGAAAAATTGTTGTAACATCCGGCAAGGGCGGAGTGGGCAAAACCACGGTCGTCGCGTCGCTTGGAAGGGCTTTGTGCGATTTGGGGCAGAACGTGGTGCTTGTCGACGCTGACGTCGGACTTAACAATCTTGACGTTTGTTTGGCTCTTGAAAACAAGGTTGTTTACGACATAGTTGA
>JAQYCY010000063.1:0-13249 GCA_028724485.1 Bacillota bacterium
CGCATATTTATTCATTTATAAATTTTAAATTTAATTACGATGTAGCGATTATAGAAAGCGATTATAGGCGGTTTTTTTGTGATAAGAAATTATGTCTAAAATTGTGTGCCAAAATTTTTAATTTTAGTTTTAAGTCGTTAGTTTTAAGTCGATTGTTTAATTTTTAAATAGTTTTACTTTACTTATTACTTTTTTTAAATTATTTATTACAGTTCGCTTATTTAAGTTGAAGTATAAAAATTGTTTATTTATGATAATAAAAAATCACTTACTAAGTGAAGTATAAGAATTCAAATTTAATTTTTTAAATTACTAATTATATCTTTAATAGACACGATTATAGTTTAAAATAGTTAATTACTTTTTAAAAAATCGATTACGTTTTAAATTTTAATTTACATTTTTAATTTTAAATTTTTTAATAACTAATTGTTGAAATTTTGGTTATTAAGATTTTGGTCGTTATAGTTTTGTGTATTGTTTACGTCGGATACGGCATTGCCGTCATAGCCGCTTGCCATAACCGACGGTCTGGATTGAAGCTCTACTAAAATTACGTCTTCGCCGACTTTTATTATGTTTTGCCAAGGTATGCACACGCAATCATTGCCGTTAAACTTAAAAAACGTTCTTCTGCCCGGCGCAACGAAATAGTTCACTCTTCCCACGCAAGAAAAAACGATATCGCAAAGGTGTCCGAGTTCACGGCCGTCCGATACGTTCACGATTCTTTTATTTCTGAGTTCGCTGAATGAATATTCTTTCATTTATCACCTATCTATATATATGACTTTTTTTTACAAGATATGACAAAGAAAGAGTAATTTTTCAAGAAAAAGTTTACAAAAAACACGAATTATAGTATACTCTATAAGAGGTAAAGCTATGAAGTGTGTTTATTGTGGCTGTTTGGAAAGCCGCGTTATCGATTCCAGACAGAGCGAAGACGGAACTACCATACGCCGCAGACGTGAATGTGAGAGCTGCGGAAAAAGATTTACGACTTATGAAACGGTAGAATATTCTCCCGTTATGGTTGTAAAAAAAGACGGAAGCCGTCAACAATTCGATATCGATAAGGTTCGTAGAGGCATTATGAAAGCAATCGAAAAGCGAGCCGTATCTATGGCGGTTGTGGATAAATTGGTTTCCGAAGTCCAAAAAAGCGTGTTGAATTCTCTTGAACAAGAGGTTTCAAGCACACATATAGGCGAATTGGTTATGGACGGCTTAAAACAAGTAGACGAAGTTGCTTACGTAAGATACGCATCCGTACATCGTCAGTTTAAGGACATAAATTCGCTTTTGAACGAAATCGAAGAGCTTGTAAAACTCAAAGAGTCGCTTAACAACAAAAAATAAGTTTTACGAAAGATACGCCTTCGACAAAAGAAATACGCAAGGTGCAACGGAAAACACATCGTCGATGCTTTAATTTGCAAAAGAGTTTGATTGCGAAAGAACCGCACAAAAGATTGGCGTGGTTTACGAAATGGAAGAATTTTGATTTACGACAAAAAAGCTAAAATGCAACAGTGCAACGAAAATTCCAAAGAATTTAAGATTTGAAGATTTAATTTGATTAGTAAAACACCGCCTTAGTAGGCGGTGTTTTACTATGGGGAGATTTATATTGCCGACTATTCAACGCTTTTTTTTGAGTTTAGTTTAGTATCAATCGAAATAAAGTTCTTCTTTGTTAATCCTGTCCTTTATTTTGTCGAGAGCCTTTTTTTCGATTCTCGAAACGTAACTGCGCGAGATGTTTTGCTTTGCGGCAACCTCGCGCTGCGTGAGAGCCGCGCCGCCTTCTAATCCGTAACGAAGATTTATGATTTCGTATTCACGCTTGTCAAGCGCCTTTTTTGTCAGAGCTTTTAGCCGTTCCATCAAAATGTTGCTTTCAACGTCGTTTATAACGGTGTCCGCTTCGGTGGACAAAAGGTCGATTAAGGTAAGCTCGTTACCGTCTCGGTCAACGCCGACGGGTTCGTACAGCGAAACGTTGCATTTATGTTTTTTGCCGCTTCTGAAAGTCATCAATATTTCGTTTTCGATGCATCTCGAAGCATAGGTCGCAAGTCCCGTGCCTTTATCTATCTGATAGCTGTTTATAGCCTTTATAAGACCTATTGAGCCTACCGAAATAAGTTCG
The DNA here is from genome assembly GCA_028724485.1 of Bacillota bacterium. Lineage (GTDB taxonomy): Bacteria > Bacillota > Clostridia > Christensenellales > CAG-917 > CAG-917. Next base: position 2,156 of record JAQYCY010000063.1, read on the forward strand.
TCTGTGTCGTTATAATTGCTGTATTTTTTTGCGATATGCGCAACAAGTCTTAAATTGTGTGAAATTAAAAGTTCTTTTGCTTTTTCATCGCCGTTTTTTGCGGCAACGAGATATTCGCGTTCCTTTTCTTTTGAAAGAGGTTTCGGGAAAGAGTTCTTGCTGTCAACGTATGACGAAAATACCAATATATCTTTTAGCATCGAAAAGAAGCATTCAATCATATTTACCCCCTGAGCATTACAATATATGAGAGATTTCGACATAAATTGACCTTTATACCCACAAATTGACAGAAAGAATTTATTTCTTAGCAAATATAAGGACAAATTAGTAAAAAAATAATGCTATGACAACATTAAAAAGCAATATATATAAGGTTTTAATAATTGTCGCAACGGTTCTATTGCTTATAACGCTATTCGGTTTTTGCGGTGGTGTAGCAAAGGCTGATTCTTACGACAAAGTTATGCTCGGAGGCAAACCGATAGGCATTACCATAAAGGCGGACGGACTTGTCGTTCTGGAAACGACGGAAGTCATCACGAACGGCGGAAAAGAAAACCCGACCGGCGGAAAACTCAGACGCGGCGATATAATAACCGAAATTAACGGAAATAGAGTTTTCACGCTTGTCGATTTGATTAAACAAGTAAAGGGCGGCGAGTGCGAGATTAAAGCAGTCAGACAAGGCGAAGAGTTTACCGTAAATTGCAAGCCGAGCGTAGATGCGCTAAGCGGCTCATACAAACTCGGAATTTATGTCAAAGAAGACGTGAGCGGCATAGGAACGGTTACTTTTGTGACGTCTGACGGCGTTTACGGTGCGTTGGGACACCGTATCAGTGATGCTGAAAGTGGTTTGACTTTTGAATTTCAGAAAGGAAAGATATACGACGCTACTATAAGCGGCGCGGTTAAAGGACAAAAAGGAAAAGCAGGTGAGCTTGTAGGGCGTTTTTCAAAAGCAGACGAGGTGGGAACGATAACAAAAAACACGCCGTATGGCATATACGGAAAAATCAACGGATATGACGGCAAGTGGATAAATGTTGCAAAACTCGCCGAAATAAAGGTGGGGAAAGCGCAGATTTATTCGGACGTTTTCGGAAAACCTGACTATTACGACGTGGAAATTATAAAGACTTTTGCGCAGAACAGCGTTCAGGAAAAGAGTATGATAATTAAGGTGACGGACAGTCGCTTGATTGAAAAAACGGGTGGAATCGTGCAAGGTATGAGCGGTAGTCCCATTATTCAAAATAATAAGCTCGTGGGGGCTGTAACGCACGTCTTTACGGGTGACCCGACAAAGGGCTACGGAATTTATGCTCCGTGGATGATAAAAAATGCGGAAAAAGAGAGCTAACACTCTCTTTTTTTTGATTGCAACGTTTAACGCATTGCGTTGTTTAATTTCTACTAAACGAAAACCCTTTTTGTAAATTACAAGAGTAGTATGAGTTTATTTATTGTAACGCGTTTAATCAGGTAAGATACAAAATCGGACAGTAAAAGATAAAGAATAACAAAAACAGTTTTTTTTATTTTCCCCAAACGTTTTAAACTTGTGTTGTGGAAAAGAAAGTTAAAGAATATTTATTGTCGCTCGGCTTTTTGCCGAATAAATGCGGCTATCACTATTTGTATGATATTATTTGCGACGGTTTAAGCGGCGAAGAGCTTTTGCCGTTAAAATTTGTGGCATATTCAAGGCTCGCAAAAAAGTATAATAAGAGTGTGGATTCAATCGAAAAAGACGTGCAAAACGCAATCGGCAGTGCGTGGCTTGTCGGCGACGTAGATAGATTGTACGGCGAGTTCGGTGAAACAATAGATATGAAAAAAGGGAAGCCGAGCAATAAGCATTTTATTTTGACGGCGATTGAATCGTGTAGGTCGGTATGAGAGCGAAAATCAGCGCAAACAGATTTGAAGAATTCGGATTTGAAGCAAGACGATTTTTGTCCGAAAGCAAAAAGAAGCTGCTGTTTATTTGCGCTGTTTTTGTCATAGGACTAATCATCGGCATCATTGTTGGTGCGACGTCAGGTGTAAATAATTGCAATTCGGAACTTTGCGTAGGAAGCGGAAAACTGTTTCTGCGCATATTTTTGGCAATGCTTGTCGTATACTTTTTTATCGTTTTTTCGTCGGTTAATTTTGTTTTTATCGTTTTAGCGGACGTTTCGTTAGGACTTATCGGCGTATATCTCGGCAGAGCTGTTTGCATTTTATCGGTTTATGGCGGTTTTGTCGGTGTTATGAACATAATATTTGTGTATATTCCCGTATTCTGCGGAAGTTTTGTTTTTATGATGATTGCGCTTGCGTATTCAATTTCAAATTTTCCTCTTGTCGGGTGCAAGGCGTGGAAGCTGTTTAGACCCGTTCTCGGCTCGGTCGGACTTATGTTTTTGATAAACGTCGTTTTTAATGCGGCGGTGATTTTTATTTTGGGATTGATATTGAACGTAATTGTGATATAATAAACCTATGAGAGTTTTTATACTTGTAATTGACAGTTTTGGAATCGGCGGAGCAAAAGACGCTTACGTCTATGGCGACGAAGGTTCGGATACTTATAAGAGCATTTCAAAAGGAATTAAAATTCCGAATCTGATAAGTTTGGGTTTTAACAATATTGACGGCGTGGAGGCTATGCCGAAAGCCGAAAAGCCGCTTGCTTCGTTTGCAAGGCTTGTCGAATTGTCAAAGGGCAAAGACACGGTAACGGGGCATTTTGAAATTGCGGGCATTATATCTCCAAAACCTCAACCTACGTATCCAAACGGATTTCCGAAAGACGTCATTGACGAACTTGAAAATGCGTTTGGTGTCAAAGTTTTGGGGAACGAAGTCGCAAGCGGAACGGAAATTATTCAAAGGCTCGGCAGGCAATCGACAGACGAAAAAAGACCTATCGTCTATACGTCGGCTGACAGCGTTTTGCAAATTGCCGCAAACGAAAGCGTAATTCCGCTTGAAAGGCTCTATGAAATGTGCGAGATTGCGCGCAAGATTATGTGCGGTGAAAATGCTGTCGGAAGAATTATCGCAAGACCGTTTTTGGAGGGCGCAAACGGGTTTTATCGTACGGAGAACAGAAGAGATTATTCGTTGTTGCCGCCAAAAGATACCGTTATGGACAAGCTCAAAGCAAAAGGTTTTGAGTGTATCGGCGTAGCGAAAATCAGAGATATTTTTTCGGGCAGGGGACTTACCGAACACGTTGTCGCGCATACAAACGATGAAGTATGTGAAGCGACCTTAAAAGTTATGGAGCGTGATTTTTCTGGACTATGTTTTGTAAATTTAGTCGACACGGATATGCTTTACGGGCATCGCAACGACGTGGACGGGTACCGCGCCTGTGTAGAAAGATTTGACGCATATTTGCCGAAAATGTTTGAAAGATTAAATGACTACGATATGTTTATAATAACCGCCGACCACGGCTGTGACCCGTCGACGATTTCGACCGATCACTCGCGAGAAAACGTTCCGTATCTTTGTTTTGTCAAAAATAGAAACGGCGAAAATCTCGGAACTATCGAAGGTTTCGATTTTATCGCCAAAACGGTTTATAAGTATCTGACCGGCGAAGAGTTTAAAAATTGAATTATAAGTTTAAATAAATGAAATATTTAATGAAATCATATTTAAAAAATGATAATAATTGTATGATAATAATTGTATGATAATTGCTGATAAATCATAAAGTTTAATAAAAATATTATTAAATATAGATTTTGTTAATAAATATAATATTTAATAAATGATAATATTTAAAAATTTAAAAGTTAAAAATTTAATAAATGCGAAAATTTATTGACTTAGTTAGAAACTTTACAATCGCTGTTTCCAAAATAAAAGCCACCGATTTCGGTGGCTTTTGCATTAAACGATAAAATATAATATTGTCAAATCATTAGTTCAAACCGTGAGTGCTTGCGCCGCAGCTAGGGCATTTGTCCATATCGTCGGTTATTCTCGAACCGCAATATTCGCAACGACGGAACGTCTTCGTTTTTGCGGAAGAACTTGAGAACTCGCCGCCGAACACATCGTCAGATTTTACGGTTGTGTCAGCCGCAACTGCGCTTGCCGTCTCGTTTGCCATTTGAGCTTGGACTTCGTTGTCAAGGTCGGATCTGATTTTTTTGCTTTTAACGGAGTTCACGATTGCCGAAATCAAAAGAATTGCCGCAACGGCATAAAGGGCGATAGCGATAATCAATTTGGTTTTTTTGCCGTCGTTATACTTTACGTCGAGATTGTCTGCGCCTTCTTTTTCAAGAATATCTGCAGGATCGTCGATGTTGTAACAAATTTCAACCGTTTTTCCGATATCTTCGGGTTTTTCCCAACCGACACGGCTTTCCGTTTGATAGGTAGTCCCGCTTACGGTGTAACGATACGTTGAGAAATAATACTGCTTATAGTCATAAGGTTCTTTGTAATCTCTATGATAATCGTTGCTTACGCAGGTACCGCTAACGACTTTATAATCACTGTTTACCGCTCCGACGTAAGTTACTGCGCAAATGGTTGCAATGATAGCCAAAATTATCAAACCGACAATAAGTCCGATAGTTTTTGAAGTCGCACTCGAATATCTTTTATAGCTCGGGCAAGCGAAAAAATTGAACGCCACAGGGACGTGATACAATCTTCTTGCTCTTGCTCCGTAATAAGCGTGCGTAAATTGTCCGGTGAAATTAGATGCACTCCTTCCGCTACCGCTGAAACCTCCTCGGCTTCCGCCACCGCCTGAAAAACCACCGCCGCTACAACCGCCTCTTCCCATTTTTTACTCCTTTAAACTTTTATACATTTTTATGATTTGATTATATATCATATTTACAAAATTAGCAAATTTTTAATAAAAGTTTTTAAAACAATATTTGGTTTCGGCATTAAATTAAGATGGTTAGCAGTAAATATTATAAATATTATGAATTCTAATTTATAAATTTGAAACGTTTACCTTTTTCAGACCTGCATAATATTTGCAAATATCCGCAAACTACGATAAGAGGTGTACAATGAAAAAATTTGTTTTAATTGTTATGCTTGCACTTGCTCTGTCTGCATTTGTGTTCGGAACGGCGTTTGTCGGGAGTTCCGACGTCGCAATGGCGGATACCGAAGGTGTGACAGATAGCGCAAAAGCAAGCTATATGATAGACTATGCAACCGGAAGCGTTATTTCGGCTAAAAACGAAAACGAGCGTCTTCAAATTGCAAGTATGATGAAAATTATGACGGCGCTTTTGACGTTTGAAGAAATCGACGCAGGACGCCTTAGCTTTGAGGACGACGTCGTTATAAGCGAAAATGCGCACAGCCAAGGCGGTTCGCAAGTGTTTCTCGATGCGGGCGCAACTCAAAAAGTCGGACAACTTTTAGAATCCGTCATCGTTGCAAGCGCGAACGACAGCTCTGTTGCTCTTGCCGAGCATATCGGCGGCAGTGTGGAAAACTTCGTTGCTAAAATGAATGCAAGAGCTAAGGAACTTAAAATGGAAAACACGCATTTTGCAAACTGTACGGGACTTCCTGCAAGCGAAAACTTTTCGTGCGCAAAGGACGTTGCTATTATGACGAGAGCGCTCGTTTCGCATCCCGAATATCTTAACTTTTCAGGAGTGTGGCTCAAAGATTTCGAACATCAATCGGGAAGGAAAACAACGATGACAAACACGAACAAACTTGTAAGATTTTACAAGGGGTGCGACGGCGGTAAAACCGGATTTACTAACGAAGCAGGTTTCTGCCTTTCTGCAACCGCAGAGCGTGACGGAATGAGATTGATTGCCGTCGTAATAGGTGAAAAGGACAGCAAAACGAGATTTAAAGACGCAAGCAATATGCTCAATTATGGTTTTGCTAATTTTGAAAACACCGTGTTTATGAATACGGAAACTGAAATAGAAAATAACGTCGAAGTAAAAAAGGGTAAGTCTACGACTGCAAAACTCAAACTCGACGCGCCGCTTGTAAGTTTTGCAAAACGCGGAGAAACCGAAGGTTTTGAAGTGAAGTACGAGTTGCCGCAAACCGTCAAAGCTCCTTTAAAAGTCGGCGACAAAGTCGGAAAGGCTTATCTTGTAAAAGACGGTGTCGTAATCGGCGAAGCAAACGTGATTATTGCGCAAAACATCGAAAAATCTACTTTCATCGACGATTTGAGAAGAATTTTCGGTTTGCACAAGTAAGTGGTTAATTTAGCGTAACGAAAAAATACAGCTAAATCAACTTAACGAAAAAATATAGCTAAACTAATTTAGCTACAAACGTTGCCAAAAAACTAATCGCATTGCGGTTAGTTTTTTGTTTTAGAGTAAACGGCTTCATTGCTTTGACGATTAGATATAATGCTTACAAAACAGGCTATCGATTGTAGTGCCGTTTTTTAATATTTAATTTTGAATTAACCTTTTTTAACTATTTTAAAATATGTAAAGGGTAAAAATTGACTTTAAGCCTTTTATATGTTAATATTTTTTAGATTAAAACTAACGAGGCGAAAAATGAATTTAAGAGATACGCTTTGCATTAAAAACGGCAGACTTAATATCGGCGGTTGCGACACCGTAGAGCTTGCAAAAAAGTTCGGAACGCCGTTGTACGTTCTCGATGAAGCATACGTAAGAGAAGTCATGCGCGCATATAAAGACGGATTGTCCGATTACGGAAAATTTGCCGTAGCTTATGCGTCGAAAGCTCTTAGCTGTTTAGCGTTGTATCAAATCGTGAATGAAGAAGGACTTTGGACGGACGTTGTGTCGGGTGGCGAGCTTTATGCTACTCAACAAGCCGGCGTTGATCCAAAGCATATAATAATGCACGGCAACAACAAAACGCCTAAGGAAATGAAAGAGGGCGTTTCTATAGGAGTAGGCCATATTGTCGTAGACGGCATTGACGAAATCGACAGACTTGACAAAATCGCTGGAGAGCTTGGCAAAAAAGCGACTGTTTTGATAAGAGTCAATCCGCTTGTCGAAGCGCATACGCACGCCGCCGTTCAAACGGCTCGTCCCGACAGCAAATTCGGCGTTATAATCGGCGAAGAGGCAAAGAACGCTATAAAGAGAATCGTTTCAAAAGAGAACTTGATTTTCGACGGATTGCATTGCCATATCGGTTCGCAAATTTTCGATTATTCCGCATTTGAACTTGCCGTTGACGCTATGATCGGTTTTATCGCCGATTTGAATAAGGAAAACATTAAGGTCAATACTTTAAACATGGGTGGCGGCTACGGAATTTATTATTCGGGCGACGACCCTTTGTTTACTCCGTCGCGTTACGCTCACACCGTAAGAAATCTTGCGTTGCTTGTTGAAAAGTCGACCAAAAAATTCGGAATCGAAAAACCGTTTCTTATTATCGAACCGGGTCGTTCGATAGTCGGCGAGGCAGGTATAACGCTGTATACAGTCGGAACGCTCAAAGAAATAAAGGGTATCAGAAAATACGTCGCAATAGACGGCGGTATGTTTGAAAACCCTCGCTTCGCGCTTTATGAAGCTAAATATACGGCAATCAATGCGTCGAAAGCAGACAAGCCGTTTACGCAAAAGGTTGCAATTTGCGGAAAGTGTTGCGAAAGCGGCGATATGATAGGCATAGACGTTCCTTTGCAAGATACCGAGGTCGGAGATATAGTCGCTGTGTTCTCGACAGGCGCATACAACTATTCTATGGCGTCGAACTATAACATGAACGCAATTCCGCCTATGGTTATGGTCAAAGACGGAAAAGCCGATTACATAATTAAACCGCAAACCTACGACGATTTGATAAGAAACAATACGTTGCCTACGTGGTTTAAAAAGTAAATCGATACGGGATAAAGATTATGTTATCATTGCTAATTAAAAGCGAAAATGCACTATATTCAACCGTTTCGGCATTGGCTTTGATTCTTGTTTCGCTTATGTCGATAACGTTTCACGAAGTGGCTCACGGTCGAGTTGCACTTTTGTGTGGCGACGACACGGCAAAACAGGCGGGCAGACTTGACTTAAATCCGTTTAAACATTTTGATTTAGTCGGTATCTTGCTTTTGTTGACCGTTGGTTTCGGCTGGGCAAAACCTGTGCCTATAAATGCAAACAATTTCAAGAATAAGAAAAGAGACGTGTTCTTGGTTGCGCTTGCCGGAATTGCGACAAATCTTGCTTTGGCGCTCGTATTTTTCGCATTGCTTTGCTTGTGCGCATTTTGGTTTTCTAATGTTACCGTCATTGCAGGTTTCAGCTATTACGCGATGGTGTTTATATACACTTTTTGCCTTTACGGTTTGCTTATCAACGTTACGCTTGCGGCGTTCAATATTTTGCCTATATGTCCGCTTGACGGATATAGAGCAATCGAAGCGTTTGTTCCCGAGAGCGGTTTTTGCCGCTTTATGCGCAAATATGGAATAATAATTTTGCTTGTCGTTTTGCTCGTTGGCGGCACCTTGGGAAGATATTTCTGGTACCTTGACGTGGTAGGGATGTATCTTAACGTTATTCAAAAAAGCGTTTTGAATTTACTTGTCAAAACGTGGGGGGCATTTTTATGATAGAAGAGAACGGAGAAAAGAAAGTTACCAATTTGCTCGAACTTGCAGGTATCGAGCCTGAAGAAGAGCTTTTTGTTTCTCGTCCCGTAATTGTTTATAAACTCAGCGATTACGAAGGTCCGCTCGATTTGTTACTGACGCTAGTCAAGGCGGCAAAAATCGATATCGAGGACATTTTTGTGTCTGACGTCACAAGACAGTATATCGATATAATCAAAAACACACCGAAAGAAGAATTTGACTTTGAGTATGCGGGCGAGTTTATCATTATGGCGGCAGAACTTGTTTACATAAAATCTTTAAGAGCGTTGCCTGTTGCCGAAGACGAAATAAACGAAGAGGACGAAATCGAACTTAAAAAACAAAATCTCATATTAAAAATGAAAGAATATGCGATTTTGAAAGAGCAGTCCACAAAACTCGGCGCATTGGAAACCATAAATCGCTTTGAAAGAGAACCGATTTTCACCGAAGACGATTACAGAGTTTCGCTTACCAATCTCAGTTTGTCGAAACTCGTCGAGGCGTATGCAAGGGTGCTTGCAAACAGCGATAAACTCAAACAGTCGGAAATGCCGAAAACCGTTATGCGTGAAAAGTTTTCGGTCAGCGACCAGATGAACAATATAAGGGAGCGACTTACGGTCGAAAAGAGCTTTTCTTTCTATTCGTTGTTTACTCCCGATTTTGATAAAAACGATATCGTTACCACGTTTCTTGCTGTGCTTGAACTTATGAAATACCAAAGGCTCAAAGCGGTGCAGGAAGAAAATTTCGGCGAAATTATGCTTTATGCGGTAGAGGGAGCGACTGATGCTCCGATAGTCTTTGAGGAGGACGACAATGGAGAATATTGAATCAATAATAGAGGCTATCGTTTTTGCTAGCGGAGAACCTATCGAAAAGGGCGAAATAGTCGACAAAATGCCCGAACTTACAATGGCAAAACTCGACAAAGTCGTCGCAAAATTAAAAGAAAGATATTCGGGCGACAGCGGAATTGTACTTGTCGAGTTTAACGGAAAACTTCAATTTACGACCAATCCTAAGGTTGGAGATTTCGTTTGCGATATGCTTACGCCGCTTAGGGAAAAATCTCTCACGAAAGCGCTTTTGGAAGTCCTTGCGACGATTGCATATAAGCAACCGATAACAAAGCTCGAAATAGACGAATTGAGGGGCGTAGGCAGCGAATACGCAATTGCAGGTCTTACCAAGGCAAATCTTATCGAAGTGGTCGGACGTCGCGACACGGTCGGCAGACCGCTTTTGTACGGCACAACCGACGAGTTTTTGAAAAAATTCGAGCTTACGTCAATAGAAGAGCTTCCTGACCTTAGCGAAGTGCTTGAAAAAATTGACCTTATTTATGCTCCGCAACAAGAAACGCTTTTCCATAATCGTTCGTTCCTTGATGAAAACGGCAACGTTATTTCTGAGGAGGTCGTTGCCGAAAAGGAAAACGACATTATCAGCGCATTAAAGCAAGTCGAAGAAGAGCTTTCCGAAACCGTAAAACCTGACGATAAGGAAGTCGAAGAAATAAGCAAACTCGTTGCGGCGGATGATATCGATGACGACGAAATTCCTGATTTCTTGCGCGGTGAAAAGTTTGAAACGTACGAATAGTATTGCCAACAACAAACTATTTCTAATAAATGTTACAATGTAAAATTATTACTACGCTTAAAATGATTGTTACAGCGGAAAAAATTTTAAAGCGGAAAACAGTTATTGCAGTTTAAACTATTGTTACAGCGTGAATAATTATTTCATCGTAGAATGAAAGTTAAAGCGGAAAACAGTTATTACGGTTTAAACTATTGTTACAGCGAGAATAATTATTTCATTGTAGAATTAAAGTTAAAGCGATAAACAATAATTTAGTGTAAATGATATTAAAATGTGAAACTGTTGTTATAACGTAAATCCATTTTAAATATACAATCTAATTGCAATTTAAAAGCGGCTACCCGAAAGGGTAGCTTTTTTTTGTAAAGATGCCGCTTTGCGTATAGTTTTTGTTAATTTAAAAATGCTAATTTCGGAGCTTTATGGAAATTTCGGTTGTGGCGAATTTAATAAAACTATTCGTTTTGTTCGGTATTTTGATTTTTGTTGCCGAGTACAAGTTTTCTTTATGCGTCAACGCCTCACTTGACCGTATGCAAATTTCCGCATTTGTTAAGCTGTTCAAATGGCGAATACTGACTGTTCTATTCTCAAAAGAGCTGAAATTTAGAATACTATCGTTCAAATTTCACGAAATCAGCGGCAATAATCGTAAAAAAGTCTTAAAAAGTCAAAAGACAGATAAGAACGGTGACAAAATAAATAAGAAAGATAAAGCTCATAAAAAAGGAAATAAGAACAATACTAACGTTGCATTGATTTTGGAATTGCTTTCTGCCGTTAAAATTTTAAGCGTTTCGCAAGTCGGGAGTTTCGGAGCTAACGACGCGGCTATAAGCGGAATGGGAAGCGGAGGCTTTTTCGGAATAATGACGCTTTTAGGT
>JAQYCY010000064.1:0-4305 GCA_028724485.1 Bacillota bacterium
CAGCTTTTTGTTACAAAAATAAAGACGTAAGCCGAGTGTTCGACTTACATCCTTATTGGTCCGCCACAAGCGAGCTATACGCACCCTAATGAAAAGTTAGAGTGCGTATTTTCTTTTCAGCCCTCAACAAGTCATAACTGCTAAGTAAAAAACGGCTGCTAATAGAATATTGCCGCTAAATAAGAAATAAGCGCTTAACAAATTATAATTGCTAATCGGAATTTAATTGCTATGCAGAATATAATTGCTATGCAGAATATAATTGCTATGCAGAATATAATTGCTAAAGAAAGTTTAATTCCTAAGCGGAATTTAATTGCTAAGCAAAATACCTTTTAATGCGCGAAATAATTGTCGAATTATACAAAAAATTGTCAAAACCGTGAAATAATTGCTAAACTTTTTTATTATACTTAGTTTTTTACTATTCAGTTAGGTTGAGAAATAATTATGTCGGTGCTATAATAAATTCAACAAACGTTGTACACGAATGAAAACAATTAAAAACAAATTTTTATCTTGTTTTTTGGCTTTAAATAAAATTACTATCAGCTAAACAATTAAAAATTATGAACAATTTAAAATCAAGAGCAATTAAAAACGGCGAACTATTTAAATTGCAAACAATTAGAAGTTTATAACAATTAAAAATAAAGGTTAGATAGAGATTAAAAATGGATTGGTTTAATTATTACGGACTTGCAATATTAGTTATTTTAATAGTACCGAACATAATCTTCGCCATAAAGCACAAATGCGAACTGTTCGCTCCGCCCGATAACCGCATCCTTGACTTTTTCGAACAAGTCGGAAGATACGGTTGCTTCGTAACCATGGTGTTCAACATTCCGCACACTTATCACAATTTTTGGTTTAATTACGCACTGATTGCATACCTGACAGTAAACGGCGTTTTGTGCTTAGCTTACGTTGTGTTTTGGATAGCGTTCAGGAAACAAAACAATTTGGCAAAAGCGTTGACACTGTCTATTTTGCCGTCACTCATTTTTATTTTTAACGGCATAGTCTTAGCAAGCGCGCTGTTGCTGATTTTCGCTGTGATATTTGCACCTACCCATATCTACATAAGCTATAAGAGCGTAAACAAAGAAAAAACAAAGGAAGAAAAATCTCAAACAAACTAAGGTCTTTCGCAATAAACAAATCGAAAATTCATTAACCGCCATATCTGTAGCTTTATTATGACGATATGAAAATTCACAAAGAGTAGGATAAAAAGTCTATAAAACAACAAAAATCGCAATCTTTTTTGTAAAAAAAAGTCATTTTTGTTGAAATTTTTTAATTTTTCATATTGATTTTAATTGCCTTTTTGATTGTTTGGCATTATAATTTAGCCATAAAAACAAAATAGGAATATTTGGGAGGTATTTATTTATGGCAACAGCAACTAAAGCGGCAGCAACTAAAACTGCAAAAGCTCCTGCAGCAAAAACGACCAAGACTGCAGCTACAACCGAAGATAAGGGCTTCACATTGAAAATAATTGTAAAACTTTACAATAACGGTCTTAATGCAGAAAACGTCTACATAGCAGGAAACATAGCAAAACTCGGAGATTGGAATGCAGCAAAAGCAAAAGCAATGAAAACCACCAATCACGAAGACTTCACGCTCAGCGTAACGGGAATTAAGAAAGGAACCGAAGTTTCTTTCAAAGTTCTTAAAGCTCTTGACTGGGCAGCAGTTGAAAAGGGAATCAATTTTGAAGACCTTGACAACCACACCATCGTTGTTGACGGCGCTTCGACAATCGAAGTAGGCGTAAGCAACTGGGCTTGCTAATAACAAATCGGCAAACAACAAAAAAATCATCACTTCGGTGATGATTTTTTTACATTGTGCCTTTTAAAAAATAATAATTTGTTTAATAACACAACTTTAAATTTACATTGATATCACTATTAAATTTTTCACTTAAATTTTTCACTATTAAATTTTTCACAAGCGTGAAGCTAAACAGGTTCAATTATTAAAACTCCACTTTTTCCACTTTGCCTTTAGCAAATTTAACACTTACACATAAAAGCACAAGCATACTACTTTTAGTTCTTTTTGCTTTTGCCGACTTTCATCTTGGTTTTATAAAACTGCCATCTGCTTTTTACGCACGCAATAAAAAATGCGCTTTATGATGTCTGTCAGCCGTCGCATAAGGACTTGACCTTTGCAAGCGTTAAACAAATATACTTTATGCAATCTCGGTTATACTCTCGGCTGTCAAAACAACCGACGCTACACCCTCGACGCCGCCACGGGTATATTTAATCTTTACGGTATCGCCTACTCTTGCCGTTAAAAGAGCATCGGTGATTTTGAAAAGTCTGTCAATTGCAACAACGTTGGAAGCACCGTTTTTATCGATTATTTCTATTTCGGTCAAAACGTCCTCCGCGACAAGTCCCGCCGCGCTTGCAAGACCAGCATCGGTAATGCTTTGTACTTTAATTTTTTCGACAATTTTGTAAGTTTTGTCGGAGCTATTGTAAACTGCGCTGCTCTCAACCGTTTGCACAGTCACTCCAAGCATACATTTTTGGACTAGCTTTTTGCCCTGCTCGGACGCATCGAGCAAATTGTCGGCAACCGCCGTAGCGACGCTCGACGGAATTGCATATCCTATGTTTTCAATGCTCGAAGAACTGATTTTCGCATTTACGATGCCGATAAACTCACCCTTTACGTTAAACAATCCACCGCCGCTATTGCCGCTGTTGACTGCCGTATCTATTCGCATAACCCTAAGCGAAATGGTTGTTTTTTCGTCGGCACCGACAAGCGAAATCGTTTCGCTGTCAACGCTTATAATGCCCGACGTTGCCGAAAGACCGCCCGAGGCAGGATTTCCTACCGCAATGGCAGTCGTTCCTACCGATTGCGACTCACTGCCGACATTGACGCTTGTTACGTCCGAATTTTTTATTACGTCGGAATTTTCGACTTTAAGCACGGCGATGTCGTAATTAAGCGATCCCCCGACGTATTTCGCCTTGATTTTGTAATCTGACATTTCTTTACCATAAAGGAAAACGGATATATCATCGCTTATATGGTCGTCAGTTGTTGCAGTGGCATAATACACAACGTGATAATTCGTGATGATTATTGCATCGCCGTTTGCTTTGTCGAGCTTATAAATAATACCCGAACCCGCAGAAGTTCCCTTTTTAGTGGACGTAATTCCCATTATCGTAGACGTGTACTCGAAGTTGGAATATACGCTGACAGCCGAACGCATTGCTTCGTTTACCGCCGCTTCAATCGAAGCGCTACTTTGCGAAGCGAAATATTTACTTAAAAATTCAAGGTATGTTCCTGAAAATTCGCCGCTTGCGACCGCTTGGTCATATATATCTTTAAGCGAACTAAGCACGTTTTGTCCGTCCTTGCCGTCTTCACCGTTAATTCCGTTAAAGCCGTCAGTTCCGTTTTTACCGTCCTTACCGTCTGTTCCTTTAAGCGAAGCAAGCCACTCTTCCTCGGTCCCGTTAAAGCCGTTTTTTACGGCTATTTCATAAGCCGACAATCCGACTTTACTGTCACTGTCGCACGCTGTCAGCATAACAAACGTAACCGCTAAAATCAAAATGACAAAAGTTATCGCAATACTTCTTCTTTTAACGTTGTTCTTTTCTCTCATATAAAACCTCAAATTTGGTTATCTAAAACTTATTATAGCTGAATTTGTTAAAGAATAATTAAAATAGCAAACATTTTAAAATTAAAAACATTTTGCTTTATGAACAAGTCTTTTGTTTCAGCTTTGTTATATATAGTAAGTCTTTTGTTTCAGCTTTGTTATATATGAACAAGTCTTTTGTTTCAGCTTTGTTATAATATAGCAAGTCTTTTGTTTCAGCTTTGCAATATATTATAAAAGCCGTGCTTTGCACGGCTTTTATATGTTATGGTTTTGCTGTTATCAAGTCTTTATAAATCGCATATTGCAGATCTGCTTGGAACTTAGCGGCGACGCTCTCTGTAGAAACGAAAATCTGAAGCACGTTCGTTGCGCTGCCGAAAGGCTCAAATCCGCCGATTGCAAGACCGTCAGGATCGGTATCTTCGATAAATATTTCTTTAAGACTGTTACATGCGCTGAATACGTAGTTGCCGATTACGTCTACAGAAACAGGAATTACGATTTTAGTTAAAGCCGTACAACTCAAAAATGCTTGGTTGCTAATTGTTTTGACGTTTCCGAGATTTACGTTTGCAAGCGAACCACATTCAGCGAAAAGCAGTTCTGCAATTTCATCAACAGCCACATTTGCAAAGTCGAAT
>JAQYCY010000065.1:0-12632 GCA_028724485.1 Bacillota bacterium
ATAGCCGTGTTTATTGCAACGATTCCGCCGTCAGAATGTCCGATGACGATAGGTTTTTCGATATTGAGTTTTTCGGCAAATTCTACAAGGTCGGCAGAGATAAGTTTGTATGAAATTTCAGATGCCGAATCGCTTTGTCCGTGGTTGCGGCTGTCGGGCAAATACACGGTATATGAATTTGCAAGGTATCTTCCTAAACTTGCAAGTTTAGTATGATTACTGCCGTTGCCGTGTACCAAAATGACAGCTTGCTCGCCGCTTCCGATTTTGGCATAATGCATTTTGCCAAACGACAATTCGACGTCCGTTTCAATCATCGTTTCGGACGACGGTTCACAAACCGAACTTGTATCTACTTTAATTAAATTATAACGCTTGGACATACAATGCACCGTAACGAAATATGCGCACACAGCTATTATCGCCGCGACCGCTATCGCAAGAAAAACGATAAGCGTAACCTTTTTCGCCTTGGTCATAACTTTTTTCATAATTCAACTTTAACACATAGCGTCCGTTTTTTCAACTTAAAAAGGGATCGCAAACTCTCTTTTTTATAAACACCTTAACTGTTTACTGTATATCGCCTCGTTTTAGCGTTTGATTTTATTCGTCTTTATCGGCTGCAACCTTTTGCGCCGTTTCTAAATTGTCAGGCTTTGCGATTTCGCTTTGAACTTCATTGCCTGCGATTTCGCCTGTTTGCTTATTCTCCGTAACCGATTCGTCGGCATCGCTCGCCCCGTACGCTTTTTTCACCATAACTTTTCTCAATGCCCTAATTGCATAGCTAAGTCCGATGAACACGCCCAGCAGAGCAAGACAAATGAAAATCATAAACGTGTAACCTTTTGCCGCATCGAAAGGCTTGCCGCCGCCGACGTATTTCCAAAGTTGATTTGCATTCAAAAACGGATACGGAAACCAATGGTCTGACGCAAGACAGCCGCGCATTTCCGACACAAACAAATAGCAAAGCGGAAAAACCATAAAGAGCGGACATTGTTTAAGCTCGATTTTTTCGTCGCTGAGCGGAAAGAAGAAAAGAACCGTCATTCCCACAGGCATAATTATGTGCTGGAAGTAGTTGATAAGATTGTTAAGCCAAAGCCCCGTGTTCCAAGGATAGCTTTGAACAAAAGGAAGCAAAACCGCACAATAGACAAGCCCCGTTATAAATATGTATTCTGTCACCATGCCGCTAAGGATAGGATTGTATGCGACCTTTTTAAACTTATCCGTAGCGAACACAGCCGCCCCTATCATAATTAAATAGACGCTTGCAAAAATGTTGGACAGTATCGTGAAATACATAAGCATATTCGGACCGCTGACATAGTTTGTCGTCATATTAGGATAAAACGGAACGCCGAATGCGGTTGCGTCGTAAAGATATGGTCTTATCAATGCGTTGTAAGCAAATATTTGATGAAGGACAAACAAAATGCCCAAACTGCCCAACACTATAAAGCCGACAGCCATAATCTTGTTTTCTTTTAAAAATTTAACAGCCTTACTCATAACATCCTCCTATCCGTCGCGTATTCGTTTTTTGCGATATAATGATTAACAAATAAATTATATTTAATTATATATCCGATTGCTTCGCCGTTCAACAGCCTTTTAAAAAAGGAAACAAAATCGCAAAATTTTGTTTCCTTTGTAAATCTCCTTATTTTAGGCTAAAACCTAATGCCCTTAACCGATTAAAATTCAAAATTCGGCATACGACTTATAATTTCAGCGTTAGTTTTGACGAACGTTTCGCTAAGCGGCGTTAAATAAAAACCTTTGCCGCCGCAAAGGTTTAATAAAGTAATTTCTTATTTGGGCAAATTACGCTCAACGGCGCTTTAAGGTTCCTGCCTTGTCACTCTTGACCTATTTCAAAGTCGGAAACTTCAAACAAAATATTATTTGTCACAAACTCGCCGCTGCGTTTCTCGCCTATTTCGTTCTTCAAAGTCAAGTCGGTCAAATCGTCAACCGTATAACGGTGCAATTCGCCGTTGACAACCGCCTCGTAAATCGTTACGCTACGATTTATATAAGTCGATTTTTCAATGACTTCGAGTCCTGCCAAATTCTTTGCCGTCAAATGCGCGTTGAAGAGTTGCGAGCGATATATATCTCCCAAATCGCCGAACACGGGAGCCGACGAACGATAAACCGCCACACCGCTTTGAACTATCGAATAATAATAGTCGGCACCTGTGCAAGTGAAAGGGAAATCGCCATTGTTTGTTTTAAAGACGATTTTATAATTTTTACAATTATCGAAAGCGTAGTCGTTTATATTCGGAGCAAGCCTTGTCAAATCGATTGTAAACGTTTTCGTATCGTTCTTCCAAACGAACTTCCCGAGCAAAAGTCCGAACTTGCCGTACCATTCGAAATCCTGCGATTTATCGGCAATATCGAGCCATTTGATTTTCTCTTTGTTGTCAACCCAAATCGCATCTTTAAAGCCGCCTGAAACTAGTTTAGAACAATACGACACCGCGCTTCCGTTAGCGAAATCGGATATTTCGATGTGCGCACCGACGGTTTTATTCGCCTCATTGCTATACACGAAATTATATTTTATCCTGCCGCTATTAGGTTTAGGAACAACAGCCGAATAACCGACTTTTTCAAGCCATTCGCCAATCCATTCATAATCTTCGATTTTTAACTTAATCGGCGTAACGCTTCCCTTTTCAAAGTTTATTTTTCCTAACGCTTTAACAAAAGTTTCCCAATCGCGTTCTGACGTAAACCCGTCGATTAAATACTTGACGAAAAGTTTTTCGCCGCTTATGTTTGTAGAAATCTTGACGTTGCATTCGGAAAGTTTTTTACCGAACGCATAGCCTTCAAGTTCCAAAAATCTGCAAAATGCATTTGCCGCCTGTTCGCTTACGTTGAAATACTCCAAACTTAACTCAACTGCCGTAAACTCGCTGTAATCTTTTTCCGCCTCGACTTTCGGTGCGTTAAACAGTTTGCCGTCAAAAGTCGGAACGTCTATCATTTTTGCAGGGAGGTTTCTAAGATAAAAATCATACGGCACCGAAACGTACAATTCGCTTTCTTCGCCTACAACGCTTTGTCTAATCTTTATTTCGACGTCGCCTTTTCTAAGAACGTTATTCACTCCCTCAAACTTCAAATCGTAATTCTTTTTTTGCAAATCGGCAGTCAACCTATCACGCTGTTCACCTGCCGCGTTCATCTTGTCGAATTTAAAACAAAAAGATTTATATCCGTCGGCAAAGCTGTCCGAAACGGACTTGTATCCGTTTGGCGACAAAAGGTCGCTTGGCAACTGATTCATAGGATATTTCGGCTCCGACAAATCGCCGCTATCTCCTTTTCCGTTACAAGCGCACAGAATCAACGCCATAATCGCAACGATTATTAAAATCAAAAAAAGTTTTTTTCTCATCTCTTTCCTTTTGTTTTTGGGGGCAATTCTTTTTGCAACAATTCTTATTGTTTATCCGAATCGACTTTTTCGTCATTGTCGACTTGCTCACGAATCTCTTTATTGTCCGAAGGCATTTCTTGCGTTTCGAAATTCTTTCTTTCGGCATCGAAAGCAGAATCAACCGCTCCGTTAGCGCCGTCCGATTCTTTTTTGTTAGTTTTTGCTTTACGCCTTAAAAGTATGCCACCAAAACCTTTTCGCTTCAAAAGTTCGGTGGTTTCTCTGACGGAATAGTTCTTCGTCAAATATTCCATCTCTTCGATTGCTTTAAGCTCGTCGTAAACAAACGCCTTTACGGTATAAGTCTGACCGGCTCTTATAACTCTGTCACCGGCTTTATCGGTCGTATCTACCTTGTTGCCCTCGTCGTCGACCTTGATGACGTTTACGATTGTGCAACCATATGGCCACAAAATATCCTTTACGCTTCTGCCTTCGACAAACGAACCTTTTTCGACAACAACCGAAAATTCGTAAACCTTACGGTGCTTGCCTTTGTAAGCGTTTTTAAATGAATCCATAAGAGCCTTTTCGTAAAGCGGTTCGATTCTCAACGCCTCGACAATTAAATAGGCAATCATAACCGTTATGCCTGTCGACAAAAAACTGCTGAAATAATTGTTTGTCATCTCAACGACAAGCACTATCGCGGTAAGCGGAGCGCGCATTGTCGCGCCCATAAACGTAGTCATCGTAATCAAAACTATCGTTTGATAAAACTCGCTCGAAAGCCCCATTGCGATAAATGCTTTTCCTAAAAGTCCGCCCACAAGCGCGCCGATTGTCAATACGGGGACAAACATTCCGCCCATTGCACCCGAATTCGGTGTGATAATCAAAAGGGCAAATCTAACGAAAAACATAACGAGCAATACTTGCCAAGTGAAATCGAGGTTAAGTATTCCCTGTATTATTCTATGTCCGCCGCCGATTGCGTCGACAAAAACAAGTCCGACAACGCCCGTCAATAGGAATATGAAAACTATTCTGAGCCACGTCGGAATTTTGATGAGCTTTTCACGAACAAGTTCGCCCGTTTTTGCAAACAGCGTGTTAAAAAGCGCGGCAAGACAACCGCACGCAATGCCGATTAAAAGTAACGTCCAATAATTCTTGTACGGCATAAGAGTGAGAGTTCCGATTTGCAAAAAATAATCCGATTGTCCGACAAGGTCTCCGAGCGACTGGCTTACTATGGTCGCAAAGAACACCGAAGACGCCGCCGTCATCAAAAGCATCGGCGAAAGTCTTTTATGCGCTTCTTCAAGTGTGTACAAAATGCCCGATAAAGGTGCGCCGAATGCTACGGCAAAACCTGCCGCCGCACCGCCCGTCACGTTGTAGCGTTCCCAAGCAGGACTTCCCTTTTCGATGAAATGTCCGAAGTCGTTCGTCGCCTGTCCGATTGTGCTTCCGAGCTGAATCGAAGGGCCTTCCGCTCCGAACGTCAAGCCGCCGGTGTATGACAAAAAGCTGCTTGCCATAGTGCCGAAAATCGTCCTTACCCAATTATAACGTTTCATTCCGCGCATCGCACCTTCTGCGTTTGCTATGCTGTTTGTACGAAGTTCGGGAATAGCTTTGTTCATAATTGCCGACAAAAGAGCGAGAACTATAAGCCCTGCGAACAAAAGCGGTATAAACGTAGGATTGAGCCTGAACCACTTGTATATCTGAACCGATTCGTTTTCAAGATATGACGCGCACCATTTAAAGCCCCATACGACTAAACCCGAAAGGACGCCGCTAACACCGCCGAAAACCAATATCGGCAAAAGCGTCGTTCGGATATAGCCTATCATAAATTTTTCGCTCGATTTGTTCTTTGTCATTTCCACCAATATACGCTGTTTATTAAAATAGCGTTCATAGCATTTTGATATGCTTTACCATACACCATTTAGCGGTTTTAGTCAAGTACTGTTCGATTTAGTTCGGTTTTGTTCGGTTTGTCAGTTAAGTTCCGTTTCGTTTCGCCGTTTTGAGCAAATCGATAAATAGACGTTTAATAGGTAGAATTTAACTTTAAACCTTAGTCTTTAAAATTCGACTTTGAAGCTCCGACTTTAAGAATTTAGTTTTAAGCCTTAACTAAAACTTCTTTCTTTAAATTTTAACTTTAAGCCTTAACTTTTATATTTCGACTTTAAAACTCAACTTAAATATCTTATTTAAGTTTTAACTTTAAAAAATTAAAAACTTAAATTTAAGCCCTAACCTAAAAAAAGATACGCTACCGTATATAGCGGTAGCGTTATATTTCTCGTTATCTAAAACCACTTCGATAACGAACGAGGAAGAACTATTTTCCGCTGTCGCCGTAGTTTGAAAGAACTCTTGCTGACGGGTCGCTTACGTCGCAACCTTTCCACGACTTGTTCGGCATCCAGAAATCGGTTATCATTTTTGCCTGTTTTCCGTAATGCTTTTCAAACAGCTCTCGATAAAGAAGCGATTCTTTCGTGAACGGTGGCAGATAGTCGTATTTTGCCTTGCGTTTTTCAAACTCGGCGTCGCTGTATTTTTGCTCTGCATATTCTTTGATGTCGTCCACCATAGAATGACCTACCGCGTCCGAAAAAGCCGCCTTTTCACGATAGAGAATATCGTGCGGAAGCTCGCCTTCGAACGAGTGTCTTAAAAGATACTTGCCGATTCCGTAAACGTTCATCTTGAGTTTCGGGTCTATACTCATAACGTATTTTACAAACGTCAAATCTCCGAACGGCACTCTCGCTTCCATCGAGTTTGAAGATATACAGCGGTCGGCTCTCAAAACGTCGTATTCGTAAAGTTCGCGAATTCGCTTTTGAGCCTCTTTTTGAAACTCTCCTGCAGACGGAGCGAAATCGGTGTACTTATATCCGAAAAGCTCGTCTGAAATTTCGCCTGTCAACAACACCCTGACGTCGGTGTGTTCGTGAATGTACTTACACACAAGATACATTCCCACGCTCGCCCTTATGGTCGTTATGTCGAAAGTTCCCAAAATCGATACGACTGTGTCCAAAGCCCTTATTACGTCGTCTTTCGTTATAATGACTTCCGTATGCTCGCTGCCTATGTAGTCCGCAACTTTTCTCGCATATTTAAGGTCTATTGCGTCAGTATCCATTCCGATTGCAAAAGTCTTAATCGGCTTTTTCAGAATTTTTGCGGATATTGCGCAAACAAGCGAGCTGTCAAGTCCGCCCGACAACAAGAATCCGAGCGGAGCGTCGCTGTCAAGACGCTTTTTAATGCCTTCCGTCAAAAGCTCGTTGATTTTTTTGCAGGCGGTTTCAACGTCGTCTAAAGAATACTCGTCTACGTTTGCGATGTCTAAGTAGCAAACGAACTTTTCTCCGTCATAATAGTGTCCGACGGGAAACGGCATAATTTCGTCGCATAAGCCTACGAGGTTTTTCGCTTCGCTCGCAAAAATAATATCGCCGTTTCTATATCCGTAAAACAACGGCCTTATGCCTATCGGGTCACGAGCGGCGATAAGTCTTTCGTTTTTTCCGTCATAGAGAATGAGAGCGAACTCGGCGTCCAACATTTTAAATAAGTCAAAGCCGTATTTTTCGTAAAGCGGCAACAATATCTCGCAGTCGGAATCCGACTTGAAAGTATATTCGCCCTCTAACTCTTTTTTGAGCTTTCTGAAACCGTAAATCTCGCCGTTGCAAACGACTGCGTTCGCGTTAAGCACAAACGGCTGCATTCCGTCGTCCGTCAAACCCATTATCGCAAGTCTTTGAAATCCGAGCCAGCCTTTGGGCAGTTTGATAATTCTTTCTGCGTCCGGTCCTCTCGACTTGGTTTTAGAAAGTCCTTTTTTAAACTCGTCTTCGGAAAACGCTTCCGAAAAACATCCCATTATCGAACACATATTAACTCCTTTATTCTACGTCTTGGAGAGCGTCGTAACCTTCTTCTCCCGTTCTGACCTTAACGGCATTTTCGACGTCATAAACAAAAATCTTGCCGTCGCCGATATGTCCCGTATACAAAACTTTTTTAGCGGTTTCGATTACGTCGCGAACAGGTACTTTGCTTACGACCATTTCAAGTTGAACTTTAGGAAGCAAGCTCGGTTCTATTTCGACGCCACGATAATATTCAGGCTTACCCTTTTGCGCTCCGCAACCCATAACGTGCGTTACGGTCATTCCCGTTATGCCTATATCGACCATAGCGTTTTTAAGCGGTTCCAACATTCTCTCGCGACATATAATTTCGACTTTCGTAAGTTTCGGCTCGCCCGTCTTCTTCGGCTCTGCCAAATCTTTTCTTTCGACGCTTACTGCCGCCTCGCTGTTAACTGCGCCTTGCGTTGACGGAACTACGTCGATAAACGTAACCGGGAGAGCGTCGTAATCGTGAACGGTAATCGGGAAATCTGCGTATGCCGACGGAAGTCCGTGTTCCGTTCTGTCAAGACCGACAATTTCTTCTTCTTTCGTAACTCTAAGACCGATAGTCTTTTTAATGATAAAGAACGTAAGCGTCATAGTTGCAGTCGTCCAAGCCGCAATCGCAACAAGTCCTGCTATCTGTACGCCGAAAACTCTAAGTCCTTCCACAAAGCTCGTTCCGTGAATCAAAGCATAAATCGGTCCGTCTACTCCGCCCGCCGAAGTGCTTGTAGCAAACAAGCCTGCCGCAATCGTGCCCCACATTCCGTTTGCGCAATGTACGGCGACTGCACCGACAGGGTCGTCGATATGAAGTTTAAGGTCGAGAAGTTCGACGACTCCCACAACCAAGAATCCCGAAACCGCTCCGATTATAGTCGCGCCTATCGCGTCCACGTTCGTACAGCCTGCCGTTACTGCGACAAGTCCCGCAAGCGATGCGTTAAGACACATAGATACGTCGGGTTTTTTGTTCTTTATCCAAGTGAACAACATACATACGACCGTTGCGACCGCAGGTGCGATTGTAGTCGTTCCGAAAATTTGTCCGAGTTGCGCCACACTCTTTGCCGCCGCGCCGTTGAAGCCGTACCAACAAAACCAAAGAATGAAGCAACCGAGCGCGCCGAGCGGCAACGAATGTCCCGGAATTGCGTTTACTTTTATGACCTTGCCGTTTGCGTCGCGGGTATATTTGCCAAGTCTCGGACCGACCATAATCGCGCCGATTAAAGCCGATATGCCGCCGACCATATGAATTGCCGCGCTGCCTGCAAAGTCGATAAATCCGAGCTTTGAAAGCCAGCCGCCGCCCCATACCCAGTGAGCTTCGATAGGATATATAACAAGGCTAATGATTGCCGAATAGATACAGTAAGACGCAAACTTCGTTCTTTCTGCCATAGAGCCGGAAACAATTGTAGCCGCCGTTGCGCAGAATACTAAGTTGAACACGAAACTGCTCCAATCGTACGTTGCAAAGTTCGTTATGTATCCGTAATTCGGAACACCTATAAGTCCTGCCAATGCATCTTCGCCGAGCAATAAACCTGCGCCGAGCAACATATAAACGATTGCGCCGATACAAAAGTCCATAAGGTTTTTCATTATGATGTTGCCTGCGTTTTTTGCTCTCGTAAATCCCGTTTCCACCATTGCGAAGCCGCATTGCATGAAGAATACGATTGCCGCTCCGATAAGGAGCCAAACTCCGAATGTAATTTCTGCCATAAGCCCTCCTTTAACGTACGCCGAAGAGCAATTCGCCATAGCTCGGATACGGCCACGCTTCGCTGCTCGTGAGCATTTCGGCTCTGTCCGTTACGGCTCTTAACTCTTGCATCTTTTTAAATACTACGTCGTGATAGTATTCGGCTTCTTTCTGACTTGTTTCGCTGTCTTTTGTCAACGCTTCGTCAAGCGATTCTACTCCGTTCATAATCGCCGTTTGAAGCGCAGACAATTTTCTGAGCCTGTCCGTTTCAAACGTCGCGTCGATAGAAAGTTTCACTTTTCTCTCAGCCGTCGTTGCTAACGTGTCCACATATTTTTCAATTGACGGAAGCACGTCTTTGTTTATCATGTCGACCATTGTCAAAGCCTCGATTCTTATCGTCTTGGAATAGTTTTCAAGAGCGATTTCGTATCTTGCTTTAAGTTCGGTTTCCGTGAAAATCTTAAACTCTTTAAAGAGTTCGACGTTCTTTTCTTTCATCATATACGGCAAACATTCAGGCGTGGATTTAAGGTTCAAAAGTCCTCTCTTTTCCGCTTCTAAAATCCACTTGTCGTCATAGCCGTTTCCGTTGAAGATAATTCTCTTATGCTCGACAATCGTCTTTTTGATAAGGTCGTGAAGCGCGCTCGTAAAGTCGGTTTGCTTTTCGAGATAATCCGCAAATTCTCTAAGCGACTTTGCGACTGCGGCATTGAGAATTATGTTTGCCTCAGCGATTGACATCGACGAGCCTACCATACGGAACTCGAACTTGTTGCCCGTAAAAGCGAACGGTGAAGTTCTGTTTCTATCCGTCGTATCCTTAGGAAACTTAGGAATGACGTGAACGCCGATTTTCATTTGTTCTTTTTCTTTCTTGCTGTAAGACGAGCCTTTTTCGATTGCGTCCAAAATCTCTTGAAGCTCGTCGCCGATAAAGATAGACACAACCGCAGGCGGAGCTTCGTTCGCGCCCAAACGGTGGTCGTTTCCTGCCGATGCCGCCGAGATTCTGAGCAAATCCTGATAATCGTCGACTGCCTTAATTACGGCGCAAAGGAAAAGCAAGAATTGCGCGTTGTCATAAGGCGTGTCGCCCGGTTCGAGCAAGTTGACGCCCGTGTCCGTCGAAAGCGACCAGTTGTTGTGTTTGCCGCTTCCGTTTACGCCCGCAAACGGCTTTTCGTGCAACAAGCATACAAGATGATGACGTTTTGCAACCTTCTTCATAATTTCCATTGTAAGTTGGTTGTGGTCGGTCGCAACGTTTGTCGTCGCAAATATCGGAGCGAGTTCGTGTTGCGAAGGCGCGACTTCGTTGTGTTCCGTCTTTGCAAGTACTCCGAGTTTCCAGAGTTCGTCGTTAAGTTCTTTCATATACGCCTGAACTCTCGGCTTGATAATTCCGAAGTAATGGTCTTCCATTTCCTGACCTTTTGGCGGTCTTGCGCCTATAAGCGTTCTGCCCGTATATATAAGGTCCTTTCTCTTATCGAACAACTCTTCGGGAATAAGGAAATATTCTTGTTCCGGTCCGACGGTCGTTTTAACGGATTTCGCAGTTGTATTTTTAAACAATCTTAAAATCCTTAACGCTTCTTCGTTTATTGCTTCCATCGATTTCAAAAGCGGAGTCTTTTTGTCGAGCGCTTCGCCGCCGTACGAACAGAATGCGGTCGGAATACAAAGTACGCCGTCTTTGATAAACGCATAAGACGTAGGGTCCCACGCCGTATATCCTCTTGCCTCGAACGTCGCTCTAA
Source organism: Bacillota bacterium (assembly GCA_028724485.1). Lineage (GTDB taxonomy): Bacteria > Bacillota > Clostridia > Christensenellales > CAG-917 > CAG-917. Next base: position 10,849 of record JAQYCY010000065.1, read on the forward strand.
GACCGCCCGACGGGAAAGACGATGCGTCGGGTTCACCCCTTACAAGCTCCTTGCCCGAAAATTCCATTATTACGTTTCCGTCTTTGTCGGGAGAAATGAAACTGTCGTGCTTTTCTGCGGTTACTCCCGTCATAGGTTGAAACCAATGCGTAAAATGCGTTGCGCCGTTTTCGACCGCCCAATCCTTCATTGCGTTTGCAACGACGTTCGCCGTATTTATGTCAAGGCGTTTTCCGTCGTCGATTGCGAGTCTTACTTCTTTGTAGGTTTCTTTCGGAAGTCTTGCCTTCATAACAGAATCGTTAAAGACCATACTGCCGAATACGCTTGTGATAGTTTCCATATTGTATCTCCTTAAAATTTATTTCGTTTTTGCATAAAAAAAGGCAAAGGCATCAAAGATTTCTCTTTGACACCTTTGCCAAATGATTTTATGTGAGTAGTCTAATTCCGTTTTATCCGTTTGTCAACGATTTTTTTAAAAATTTTTCAAAAAATTTTTTTAGGACATTTTCTTGACAGCCATTAAAGTCGGTGCTATAATTCGACCATAAAAGAGGGCAATGGAGTCCTAAACTGTAAAAGCAGTTAGCTCCGTTGCCCTCTTTTTTTGTTATTAATAAACGTTTGGAGAAAAGGATATGGTAAAAGAAGGTCAAGTTAAAATTCCGGCAGGATGCGCTATAGCAGGCGTGTTCTCAAAAAGCGGTGAAAGAATTTCGGGAAAACTTATCGTCGATTCTATGACGACTATGCACGACAGGTCAAACGGACTCGGCGGCGGTTTTGCAGGATACGGAATATATCCGGAATATAAAGATTTTTATGCCTTTCACGTTTTCTATGACGATAAGACGGCAAGAGAAAACTGCGAACGCTATCTTGACGAAAAATTCGAAATTATCAACCTTTCAAAAATCCCCGTCAGAAAATCGCCTAAAATCACGGACGAACCGCTTATATGGAGATATTTCGTTATGCCTAACCACAATATGCTCCGCGACAGCCACTTGGACGAAAAAGAATACGTTGCAAAAAGCGTTGTTTATATAAACACGACTATAAAGGGCGCGTACGTCTTTTCGAGCGGAAAGAATATGGGCTGCTTTAAGGCAGTAGGCTTTCCCGAAGACGTCGGCGAATATTACAGGCTTGACGAATACAGTGGCTATTCTTGGACGGCACACGGAAGATATCCGACAAACACGCCTGGCTGGTGGGGCGGCGCGCATCCGTTTTCTCTTCTCGACTATTCGATAGTTCACAACGGCGAGATTTCGTCTTACGACGCAAACCGCAGATACATCGAAATGTTCGGCTATAAATGCACGCTTTTGACCGATACCGAAGTCATTGCTTACATAATCGATTTTTTAGTAAGGAAAAAAGGACTGACGCTTGAAGAAACCGCGGCGGTAATAGCTGCTCCTTTCTGGCAAACGATAGAAGAAGCCGACAAAAAGAAAGCCGAACTGTACGGATATCTCAGAAAGGAATTCGACAGCCTTTTGATAACGGGTCCGTTTTCGATTCTGGTAGGATTCGACGGCGGAATGATGGCTCTTAACGACAGACTTAAACTTCGGTCTATGGTCGTCGGAGAAAAGGGCGACAGAACGTACTTCGCAAGCGAAGAATGCGCGATAAGAAAAATGGAATTAAACGTTGACAGAATCTGGTCGCCAAAAGGCGGCGAACCCGTCGTGGTTAAACTTGAGAGGTAATTATGGAATATAAATATGCTGATTATGAAATTGAAAGAAACGACGTTCGCTGTATAAGAT
>JAQYCY010000066.1:0-19023 GCA_028724485.1 Bacillota bacterium
ATGATTATCTCAATGCTTACCATGTTAGTTTCGTGTTCTTCGAGCGATGGTTCGGGAAGCACATCCTCGCAAATGGGAAGAGAGTGTTTTGCTTGTGGTAGAAGGGCTACAAAAAGATGGAGAGATGGACGATGGTATTGCAATAGCTGTTATGCATATTGCGAGACAATTTGGCAAAACAGTTAAGTTATGGCAGCAAGAAATAGAATAATTTCAGGGGGCGCCTTGGGGTGTTTTGTAATGTTGTCGCATAATGCCAATGGCGCACGGGGAATAGCGTTAAGCGATGGCGCAGGAAAAAGTGTTTTTGTTGAAAAAACAATGGTTTCTTATTGGAATCTTGTAAATACTTTTACGGATAAAGGCAGTGCCGTGAAGCGTGGTGCTTTAGGTTTAGTATTATTTGGTGGTATTGGTTTATTGGGGGCGGCAACCGCAAAGAAAGTGTATCAAATAAGATTTTTTTGGGTAGCCAATTTAGAACCGTCTTTAATGGAAGTTGATGAATCGATATATAACAGAATTATTCAAGAGTATTATTAGAATAGCTAAACGAATTGCGTTTGCAAGCAGCTTAGTTTTAGTTAAGCAAATAGCTTCTGCAAAAAAACTATTGTTTGAAAAACACAATACTTTTGTTTCAAACGCAATCTTTAAGTTTTAAACACGGTTTCAACCGATTAACTTAAAATAAAAGCGACGAATCTAACTCGTCGCTTTTTTGGCTTTGGCGGATTTGTTTTAGTTTTTGTTTTCACATTGTTTTACGCTTTGCTACTTCCGTGTTTTCCGCTTTTATTTATATCTTTATTTTACGCTTTTATTGTTTTTTTTCACCCTTTGCTTTATCTCTTTTTTATCACCTTACTTTTTATAGTTTAAATTTTGTTTACTTAATTTTTGTTCGCCTTATTTATTGTTTTTACTCGCTTTGTTTTGCTCGCCTTATTTTTAGTTTTTGAGTTTTGCGTTTTGATTTTTAACTTAAACTTCATAGCGAAATACGAACGCGCCGCCGCAAGTGAATTCAAACTCAACTTCATCCGCCGTCGCCACGTTCGACAAACCGTATGAAAGATTTGAGCTATTTAAGGTTAAATCGTTAAGCGGATATCTAACGCCGCTTGCTCTGTGGCAAGTTACAAACTCAAACGGCATAACGGAAATCACATCGCCTTTGCGAACCGACAACTTTATCGGCTTTTCGGCATAATAAATTTCAATCCTTTTTCCGTCCTTTTCATCAAGCCCCATAGCCTCCACGCCGCTTTCCGTAGCCTTTTTTATAAGGCTCAAATTTGCAAGTTGATGGTCTAATCTTCCACCCGTAACGCCTGAAAAAACGATTTTTTCATACCCCTTTTCTATTGCGAATTCAAGGCACAATTCGCCGTCTGAAAAATCTTTTTCGGCGGGATAAACGATGACGTTTTCAAAGTCGGGAACAGTAGCGGAATCAAAGTCGCCTATTATCGCCATCGGCTTTGCGTTGCCGACTTTCTTATATCCGCCGTCTGCGCAAATAAGGTCGCCGCAAGGCTTTGCAACCGTGTCGCTGTTTAACGCAATAAAACACTGTTTATTCATTGCTTGCTCCTTTAAGCAATTCCTTAATCACGTATTCGCCTATTTTAATACCCGCAGCCGCCGGAGCAAAAGATATACTCGAAGGAATATGTCTGCCGTTTTCTGTGATTTGATTTTGCGGTTTTTTAGGCTTGGCAAGACTGTATAAAACAGGAACGCCCGATATTTTTCTGACTTTGAGTTCTTTTCGCATAACTTTGCAAAGCGGACAAACGCTCGTTTTTGAAATGTCGTCAATTAAAAAGTCAGTTGTGTACTTATTGCCCGTTCCCATACAACTGATTATCTTCACACCGACAGCCTTTGCGTTTTGAATGAGAAGCAATTTACTTGTCACTGTGTCTATGGCGTCTACAATAAAGTCAAACTTCGACAAGTCGATTTCGTCGCAAGTAGTTTCGTCATAGAAAAACTCAAACGGTCTTGCGTTTATTTTCGGATTGATTTGAAAGAGCCTGTCGCACGCAACCTGCACTTTGCTTTTCCCTATCGTTTCGTGCGTTGCGATAATTTGTCTGTTTATGTTCGATGGCGAAACAAAATCGTTGTCTACAACCGCTATCGTGCCGACTCCTGCTCTCGCCAAAATTTCGGCAACGTAGCCGCCGACCCCACCGACTCCGAAAAGCGCGACTTTTGCGCCACTAAGACGCTTTACGGCTTCATCGCCGATTAACATTTTCTCTCTTTCAAAAATATCCATTTTAACCCTTATAGCGGCAATTTTTAAGCCGCTCTTTACCTGACTGAATATAAGATAAACGTCTATATATACTAATAAATCTATATACAAAGCAAAATATTATATTTACTTAGATATCTATTACTTAGATATCTATATAGCTAAACGTTAATATATACTTAATATCTATGTATAAGTTAACTGTTTATAAATTTACACTTAAACCTATATAAGCTAAATATATATGCTAAGTATTTATTTGTAAATAAATATCTATAATAATCAAATTTATAATATCACTCAAACACATAATTTGCAAGGCATTTAATTTGCGTTTGTTGACACTTGTTACGTTTCATATTATAATGATTTATCAAAAAGAACGGTAGGTATATATGCTGGAATTAAAAGGGATTAAAAAAGATTACGTCTTGCAAGGAAACAGCGTCCACGCTTTAAAGGGCATCGATTTGACGTTCCGCAAAAACGAGTTTGCGTCGATATTAGGACCGTCGGGTTGCGGAAAAACCACCACGCTTAATATTATCGGCGGACTTGACAGCTACACCGAAGGCGACCTGATTATCGACGGCACGTCCACAAAAGACTACAAGTCGAGAGATTGGGACACCTATCGCAACCAAAAAATAGGTTTTATATTCCAAAGCTACAACCTTATTCCGCACCTTACCGTTTTAGCAAACGTCGAACTCGCTCTTACTATTTCGGGCGTTTCGAGAAAAGAGAAAAGACGGCTCGCAATCGGAGCTTTGGAAAAAGTCGGACTGATTGAACAAATAAACAAAAAGCCGCTCCAAATGTCAGGCGGACAAATGCAACGCGTCGCTATTGCAAGAGCTATCGTCAACAACCCCGACATTATACTCGCCGACGAACCGACGGGTGCGCTCGACAGCGCGACCAGCGTTCAGGTAATGGATATATTAAAAGAAATCGCAAAGGAAAAACTCGTCATTATGGTTACCCATAACGGCGACCTTGCAGAGAAGTATTCAACAAGAATTATTCGCCTTTTGGACGGCGAAATTTTGTCCGACTCAAATCCGCCTACAAACGAAGAAATAGCCGACGAACAAGTCCTTGCCGTCGCTGACGAAGCGGAATTTAACCTTCATAACTCCGTCGCATCTCAAAAATCCGCAAACGAAAATAATGCCGAAAACGCACAAAAGAAAATCGGACGTCGAAAGAAAAAGTCGTCTATGAACTTTTTTACCGCACTTGCTTTGAGCGCAAGAAACCTTGTAACAAAAAAACTGCGTACTTTTCTTACAATATTTGCAGGAAGTATCGGCATTATCGGCATAGCTCTCGTCCTTTCCATTTCAAACGGATTTACGTTGTATATGGACGAAATGGAGCGTACCACTTTAAACAGCTTCCCTATCACCGTAAGCGAAGTAGGTTTTTCTTTCGATATGGAAAAGGCACAAAAAGCTACGGTAAAAAAAGGGACCTACCCATCGACAAGCGAAGTCGTTCCTTACGACCCGAGCGGCGAAGTAGGCGGTCTTAACATATTCACAAACAAATTGACAGACGAATACGTCGCTTATGTAAAAGCAATGGAACTATCTCACCCCGACTGGGCGGCGAGCGTTTCCTATGCAAAAGACGTAAAAATGAATTTGATTTCAAAAACGAACTCGGGCGGCTACAAACTTTGCGACAACAATGATGAGAAGCTCGTTTGGTGGCAAGAGCTTTTGAGCGTTAATTTTGTCAAAGATTATTACGACGTCATCGACGGCAGATATCCCGAAAACAAATTTGAAGCAGTGCTTGTTGTGGACGCAAACAACCGCATTAAAGCCGACGTTTTAAAAGCCATAGGCATAACTCCTACGGCAAACGGAACGAATAGCGACGGCACAATAAAATACAACTCAATAGATTTCAAAAAGTTTGTTTCGACGAGCTCGCAAGAAGGCTTAAAATTCAGACTTGTGCTTAACGACGAGTTTTATACAAAAGTGAGCGAGGACTATTTCACATCTCTTTCGCAAAGCGACTATGAAACCGCATACAACAAACCTGACGGCGATTTTGTCAAAATCGTAGGCGTAATTAGAAACAAGTCTGACAAAGATATAACCTTCTTCGGTGGCGGCGTCGGCTATCTTTCTTCACTCACCGACTACGTCATCGAACAATCGGCGTCGAGCCAAATCGTTCAAGCTCAAAAAGACTGTTTTGTCGATACTTTTAGTCCGTCACACAACGAATTCAAATTCTACTTTTCCGAAATCGACAAGCTGATTGCGTCGGCAAATGTCAGCCTTGCAAATATCGTTGATTTGCTTAAATTTAAAAATCTTATAAGCGAAGCGGACGCAACCTATATCAAAAATCAACCCGACTCGACTTTCGAGGATGTTTTTGCCGCCGTTAAAAGTAAGTGCGGCTCAACAAAAAAAGCCGTCAAAGGACTTACGTCGATAATCACGGAAAATATGAGCATTGACGAAAACACCATTTTGTCAGTTATCTGCCCCGACTATACGAAACGCCTTGCCGAGATTGGCGCTACGGCTCTTCCGAGCACAATTTCAATTTATCCGGCATCGTATACAACCAAAAGCAAAATACTTTCCTATCTTGATGCATACAACGAAGACAAAGCGGACAAAGACAAAATTCAATACACTGATATGGCGTCAACAATAACAAGCAGTATGTCCGAAATGATCGATATCGTATCATACGTACTTATTGCCTTTGCCGCAATTTCGCTGTTTGTTTCGTCGATAATGATTGCAATAATCACATATATCTCGGTACTCGAAAGGACGAAAGAAATCGGCGTACTAAGAAGTTTAGGGGCAAGAAAAATCGACATATCAAACGTATTTAATGCCGAAACCGTCATAATCGGACTGTCAAGCGGCATTTTCGGAGTTTGCGTTGCCGCAATTTTGAACTTCCCTATCAATGCGATAATCAACAAACTTGCAGGCGGTTTAGTCAATAATATTGCAAAGCTCGCTCCCCTTCACGGCATATTGCTTGTACTTTTAAGCGTACTACTGACGCTTATATCCGGCCTTATTCCTGCCATCATTGCATCAAAAAAAGACCCCGTCGTCGCTTTAAGGTCAAACTGAATTTGAATACACAATGCACTTATAGCGGTTGTCACAACCTGCCCATTTTAATAGCTTAACAGCAACCTCTATTAAGTTACAAAACGCACAAATTAAAACGCTGCCTTTCGGTAGCGTTTTGTGATTTAACTAAAACAATGATTTTATATCGACATTTTAGTTATATTTACAATCTAATATATTAAGTTTATTAGCTATATTGATTAAGGTTAGTAGCTATATTTGCATTTCTACGGCGCTTTAATTTTTTCCGCTTTCAATTTATCAAACTAAATTATGCGATTTATTTGTTAAATGCGTGATAAATTGCGTTTATTGCTTTTTCATAATCGAACGTATCTACGCCGACGATAATGTTAAGCTCGCTCGAACCTTGGTCAATCATACGAATGTTGATGTTAGATTTTGCAAGCGCGCCGAAGATTGTCGCCGCCGTGCCGTGGCGTGACGCCATATTGTGTCCAACGGTCGCGATAAGCGAAAGTCCGCTGTGAATTTCAACGTTATCCGCTCCGACCGCATCGCGAATTTTATCAAGCACCTTTTGCATTTTGTTTTGTATATCTTCATCGCGAACAACAATGCAAAGCGTATCGATGCCCGACGGAACGTGCTCGACGTTGATGTTTTCATATTCCAAAACGGACAAAACTTTTCTTACAAAACCGACTTCGAGGTTCATCATCGCTTTTTCGATAAGAATAATCGTGAAGCCTTTTTGCCCGGCAATGCCCGTTATTACGCTCGGATTTTCAGGAAGTTTCGACGACGGAACAATCATTGTGCCTTTATCGGACGGAGCGAATGTGTTTTTAATATTGATAGGAATACCTACGCTTCTTACAGGGAAAATCGATTCCGGATGAAGGACGTTTGCACCCATATACGAAAGCTCGCGAAGTTCGCGATAGCTAAGACATTCGATTTGATTAGGCTTATCGACTATGCGTGGATCTGCCATCATAAAGCCCGAAACGTCCGTCCAGTTTTCATACACGTCTGCGCCTGCCGCTCTTGCGATAATCGCACCCGTCACGTCGCTGCCGCCTCTTGTAAAGGTTTTAACAACGTCGCCCGGTGACGAACCGTAAAATCCGGGGAATACCGCTTTTTTGACTTTTTGCATTTCTTGTCTTATAAGGTCAAGGCTGTATTCGAGTTGAAGTTCACCGTCTTCGTTAAATTTGATAAGTTTCAACGTATCTAAAAACGCATAGCCGAGCTTCTTGGCAAGCACCTTAGCCGATAAGTACTCGCCGCGCGACGCCGCATAATCGGCAGTTGTGGAAGAATTTATATTCTCTTCGATTTCGTCATAATCGCTCGACAAGTCAAGATCTATGTTAAGACCTTCGATAATGCTGTCGAATCTCTCTTTTACGAGTTTAAAAGTTTCTTTGCAACTTCCGCTTACTTGCGCTTCTGCAAAACACTTATATAAAAGGTCAGTTACCTTTGTATCTTGCTTATCGCGCTTACCGGGCGCAGATACAACGACGTATCTTCTTTGCTCGTCAGCCGAAATTATATCGGCAACTTGTGCTATCGTTGCGGAATTTGCCATCGAAGTTCCGCCAAACTTACAAACTAACATAATATCTCCTCTATGTACCTATTTAATTATTCTTGCTTCCGTATAATAACGCTTCTCTTCCGCCTCGCCCATAGAGAAAGACTTTCTTGACAAAACGCCGTTATCCAGAACGTATTTAAACAAATCTGATTTTTCGATTTTCGGCATAAAAATCGCAACACCGCCACGCGCGGCAACACTCTTCAAGTGTTCGTCGCCGTGAATGTAATCGCACTCACCCTTTCCGTATTCGTCTATCGCTTTTTGAATTTCGCTTATGGCAAGCGGAGTTAAACTCGGAACAAAAACGTAATCGGTTTTCCCGTCACATTCGACTTTGATTTTAAGGTCGCCGTTTAATCTGCCCTTTAAATATTCGACAAACTCAGACCCTACGCCAAACACAACACGATGTATAGGCTCAAAAGTTATGCCGTCCGAATGTACGTTGTTTATTTCAACAAGCGCAAACCTTGCAGGATGATTTTCAATTTCTTTTTCGGACAAATTCTTCTTTACGTTTTCCCAATGCGTTTTAGCCGTTGCCAAGCTGTGATTTCCGTCGCCCACGGCAAAAACGAAATTGGTTGTTTTTCCGTACTTTGTCTTTTGCTCTGTTTCATCCAGAAGAAAATCAAAATCGACTTCACTCTCTGGAACTTTGTATCCGACAAGATGTCCGCCGCCCATATTAAGCTCGAAATCATAGAGCTTTTCAAGTTTATTTCGATTTTCATATATCGGCTCGATAACCTTGAAAGACGGGTCGTCTATCAATAACATAATATGCGGCAACTCCAAACTTGCGTCTTTTCTGATTTTAAGACGCGGAGGAATTCTTGATGAGACGACGCCTTCGGTAGGTCTTATGACCGATTTGGCATTTGCCGAAAAGTCAAAATCTTCAAGATCGACTGCGCCGACAAGCCCTATTCTTTTTACGCCGCTTTTTGTCGTGCGCTCGACAAGCACGTAACCGTTTTCGATTTTTTTAAATACACCCGAAGTAATATATCTATCCATATTAGCGTCGATTTTGCAAATGCGTTCGTCTTCGTCGGCGTCACCCAAATAGACTTCCGGAAAAATCAAATCAAGCGTCGAATAGCTGTCTCCAATGTATTCGCGTAAGGCGTTCCAATACTCCGGTTGCGAAGTAAATTGATCGCAAGATACGACAGACCATTTCGACATATCAACTGAATTTGGAAGTAAAATTTCTTTTGCGCTGAAAGTTTTCATTTGAACCTCGTGTTTCGTTTATCTATTTCGGAAGTAGGTGCGATATTGTATGCTCTTTCTACTTCCTCTTTAAGTTTTTCCATTGTTATATAGCGTTTAATATCGCCGTTTTTGACAATTGATATAATGCCGGTTTCTTCGCTCACAACGATAGCAAGGCAGTCACATTCTTCGGTAATTCCGATTGCCGCTCTGTGCCTTGTTCCCATTTCCTTATTAACGAGCTTTTGAGTAAGCGGCAAGAAGCAACCTGCGCTCAAAATTTTGTTGCCCTTAACGACCACCGCGCCGTCGTGCAAAGGAGCTTTCGTGTTGAAAATCGATTCCAAAAGCCCCGCCGACAAAGTTGCGTTTAGACTTGTTCCCGTTTCGAGAATACTTTTCGGAAACTCGTTCGCCCCCGTGATAAGTATAATTGCGCCTATATCTTGTTTTGCCATGTCCTGACAAGCGGTTAAAATTTCAAGCGTACTTGTTTTAAGCTCGTCGGCACCGCCGAAACCTTCGTGGTTTAAACTAGTCAAGTGCTTGTTCGTTATTTTTTGAAAAAGAAGTTTAACGTCACTGCGATAAACGATAAGCGAAGCCAAAACAAAACCGTAAATAGTGACTTTAAAAATTGCTCGGCTGACGGCAAGAATTACTCCGCCGAAAGCATAACTCAAAATGTTTACTGCAAGCGCAACAGCAACAAGCGCAAAATATATGAGCAAAATTTTAACTTGCTTTTTCTTTATGAAAAATATGGTAAGCCCTGTTATTGCCAAAGCCAAAAAGACAAGGTCGATAATGGCAAAAGCGTCTATTTGTTTAAAATATTCGTAAAAATTAAACATTTTTTCCTCCGCTTGTTTCGATTTAAATGTCGAAATCGTCAAATACTTTCGTATCGTCCTCGACGGTTCCCGAAATTTCGTTTGACTTTCCGCCACCTGAAGTCGGTTTTTTGGACAACAGATAGTAAGCAACCGCAATATAAACGGCATACGCTCCTAGAAGGGCTGCGCCGATTATAAGCGCCGTTTTTTCGTTGGGGTCAAACGTCAACGCAAAACCAAGTTCTTTGATTTTGTCGCCAAACGTATCCTGACTTAAATATAGTATCATGTTCGAGAAATAGCCGAGGGCTTTAATCGCAAAATACGGAAGTATTAAATTCAGGAAAGTTCCCTGCCTGTTTTTCGTCACTTTTTTGAGAAACACGAGATGCGTCATAAGTATAAACGCAATGCCGTTTACGGCAATAGGACAAATGTATTCCAAAAACACGTAAATTCTTGCATCGAGAAAATTGAATGCATAAAGTACTGCGCACACAAGATTGGCTATCATATTAAACAACATAATGTTTAGAATGAAACCCTGCCTTTCAAGCTCGTCGGTCGATTTTCTGACAATCTTAAACAAGATATATGCAAGTATAAAAGTTATTGCGGCGTCTAAAATTCCGTATATAAATATGATTTCAAAAAGAGCAAGGAAAACGTTTGCGGCAACCTTGCTTAAAAACATTTTGCCGTAAATCGTCGAAATAGGGTAAATTGAAAGCAGAATTTCGCTTACCGCAAGAGCAAAAAAAACGATTATTAAATTTGTTTTCGTTGAAGTTTTTTTCATTTATTTTTCGGCATTCGCCGCTCCCGATGTTATACGTTTAACGTTTATCAATAATTTTAAAGCAAATTGATTACTGCGTTTTTTAAAGCCGATTGTTCGGAATACTTGCCTTTAAGCACGTCCTCGTAGGCGTCTTCCAAATAATCAACCGTTTGTTTAAGTTTCTTTTGCGTAAAGTTTTTCGCCTGCATCTTGTATTGCTTTACCGCAAACGGCTTTACGCCAAGCATCTCTCCGAGTTCTTCGGCAGTTGAAACACTGTCGAGCGATACACTAAGCAATCGTCTGAAATGATTAATAAGCACACTTAGTACAGCAACGCCCGAAACGTTAAATCTGAAAAAATTGTTCAGAATTCTCAATGCGTTTTCGCTGTTATGATTGCCGAGCGCAGTCGAAAGCTCGAATATTTGCGACTCCATTTCAGGGGATACAAGCTCGACTACCTCATTTTGCGTGATTGAACCATCGGTGAAATATCTTAACTTTTCAAGTTCACTCTTTATGCGTTGCATATCGCCGCCCGTAAATTGAACGAGAGTTTCAAGCGCGTTTTTCTCAATCGTCACCCTTTTGCCTTGCGACAATATCTTTTCGACTTCGTATTCGATTTCGTCGGGGGCGAGCTTTGAGCAGTCAACGACAACGGCAAACTTTTCAAGCGATTTCAGCATCTTTCCGCCGTTAGACGAAACCAAATCGGAATTTGCCGTAACGATAACCAAAACCGAATTTTCATTAGGGTTAAACAAATACTTTTCAAGCAAGTTGAAATCAGCTTCGATAAGTTTATCCGTCACGTCGGTGGCAAAAACTATACGTTTTTCGTCAAGGACGGGAAGCACGTCAAGCGCGTCGATAACTTTTTGCGCACCGCCGGATAGCAGACTTATTTCATCGCAGTTGAAGTCGATATAATCGGCAATTAAAATTTCTTTGAGCGTATCTATCGCCATTTTGCGTAAATAACCATCCTTGCCTTTTAAAATGTAACAAGGAGCGATTTTTTCGCTTATCGACCTTTTTAGTTCGCTGATTTTTATCATACTTCCCTACTATCTGATGTTATACAATTTTAACACTTTTTATTAGCATTGTAAAGAAATTTCATTTTATATAAATTATATAATATATTATAATTCATATATGGTCGTATCGTTTTTAATACTGTTTGCCGCATTACTCCGCTCAACTTCTGCATATCGTTATTCATAACGTTCTTACGTCATTTCGCATATATGATACAAGTCTTTTTCCGCATTGCTCCATATATTGCTATGCATATCGTGATTCATATCGTTTTGCAAATCTTTTTCGTATTGTTTTTCGCTTTTCTATCTTTTTAGCTATGTTAATCGCCACGTTATTTAACAAAACAATAAAAAACGCCGTGGCTTATGCCATAGCGTTTTTGAAAACTATGAAATTTTTAGTTGAAATTTTGACTATCGATCTAAAATCGATAAATTTTAAAGTTCGGTTTTAATTAAATCAAACGATTAAACGAACTTTCACCGCTTAAAGAACTTTTCTTAAAAACTCTTTAAGTCTGTCGCATTTTGGCGCCGTGAAGAATTCCTCAGGCGGAGCTTGTTCCAAAATTTTTCCTTGCGCCATAAAGAGGATTCTCGTTCCTACTTCTCTTGCAAAGTTCATTTCGTGCGTGACTATAACCATCGTCATGCCTTCGTCCGCAACTTGCTTTATAAGGTCCAAAACTTCGCCTACCATTTCGGGATCGAGTGCGGAAGTCGGTTCGTCGAAAAGCATAACTTTCGGATTCATAGCAAGCGCTCTTGCGATAGCCACACGCTGTTTTTGTCCGCCCGACAACGTGCTTGGGTATACGTCCGCTTTGCTTTCAAGACCTATACGCTCTAACAGTTTAAACGCATTTCTTTCGGCAGCTACTTTTATTGCTTTTGTCGAAACGAATTCAAGTTTTCTCGGCTCTTTTAGCTCGGCGTGCGTCGTATGAGTAATTTTTCTCTCATATTTTTCCACCTTTTCAGTAAGACTGAGTTTCTTTTTCGTAAGTTTCGGGTCATAGGTGGCGTACGACTTGCCTGCTATGTCCTTTATAACTTTCGTCTCTTCCCATTCTGCAACGACAGGCGCAAGCTCTGCATTTAAATTTTCAACGATTTTTTTCAGCTTTGCGACTTTTTTGTCAACGCCTTCGTTATATTTTTCGCCGAACTTCTCAAACCACTTGTTGTAGACAGGAAGGAAAAAATTGAATATTTTTGCCTTTATCATATTATCTTTGCCGATTTTTATCGGCGCAAGCGTAATATTCTTTTTTACGGTAAGGTTGTTGAACAAATTAAACTGTTGAAAAACCATTCCCATTTTTTGACGCTGCTCGTTGATATTGACCTTGACGTCGGCAAGGTCAACGCCGTCAAAGAAAATCTTTCCCGCAGTCGGGTCTTCAAGACAGTTAAGGCATCTCAAAAACGTTGACTTTCCGCCGCCCGACGGTCCGATTATAACGACTTTTTCGCCTTCGCTTATCGTTTCGGAAATATCGTCCAAAACAAGCAAATTGCCAAAACTTTTGGTGAGATTCTGAACTTTTATGATTTCGTTATTTTGATTATTCATTTTTCTCGCCTCCGTCGTTAGCTTTGTTTTCCGTCATCTCGCCGCTTACGCTAACCGCATTTGCCGCGGCAAAGTTTTTGTCTGAAACCTTTTTTCTCGTCATCACGTTTCTGCTGTCCGATTTACGAAGTTGCTTTTCGATAAATTTAAGTACGAGTGTTACGATTAAAACTATTACAAGATAGACGACCGCCAAAATCATATAGTCCACAAGCGCCATATAGTTTCTTGCAACGATACGCTGAACCGCAAACGTTATATCTATAACGGCTATATAACCTGCGACAGACGTGTCTTTAAGCAAGGTTATAAGCTCATTGCCCATAGTCGGAATAACCGACTTGACGGCTTGCGGAATTACAATTCTGAGCATCGAAGTACTGTACGAAAGTCCCAACGCTCTACCCGCTTCGAGCTGTCCTTTGTCAACCGAAAGCAAAGCGCCCCTTATAAACTCCGATTGATACGCCGCGCTGTTAAGTCCGAAAACGATGATTGCGACAAACATAGTGCCGCTTTCGGTGGATGTCAGCATCGAGCCTGCAAGCAAACCGAAATACATCAAAAGGAGCTGAACTACAACAGGCGTACCCCTGACAACGGTAACGTAAACGTCGAAAATCTTTTCGAGTATTTTTAAAAACCAGTTGCGATACTTCGGCGTAACTTTTACGATGGCGATAATCGTTCCCAACACGACGCCGATTGCAAACGCCGAAAACGCAATTATCAGGGTCGTTTTCAACCCTGATAATAATTGCATATAGTATTTGGATACAACCGATCCAAACTTTTCAAAGAAGTTATCCCACATAAATCTTATTCACCGAGTCCGCTTGTCAAACCATACTTGTTGAAGATAGCTTCGATAGTTCCGTCTTTAATCAATTTGTCCATTGCAGCGTTAATCTTTTTAAGCAATGTCGAATTGCCTTTCTTTACTGCGAATGCATAATCTTCACCGGTAAGGATAACCGTCGAGGCAGTGATACCCGTGTTTGCCGCAACAAGTTTTGCCGCAGGAACAGCGTCGATAATTACATAGTCAACAGTGCCGTTCAAGAGAGCTTGTACTGCAAGAGCGCCCGAAGCAAAACCTTTAACTTTGTCTGCATCGGTAATTCCGTTAAAGTCGTCCGAATCACCCGATGCGTAAGCATAACCGGTAGTGCCGTTTTGAACGCCGATTGTTTTGCCTTTAAGCATAGCTTCGACGCTTGCGATAGCTGTCTCAATATCTTTCTTGCTGTCCGAAGCGGCTTTAATGTCAAGAATTGCATTGCCGTTTTTAGCGATAACAACTTGGCTCGAGCTAAAATAAGTTTGCGTGAAGTCAACCGATTGTTTACGTTCAGCCGTAACGGTAAGTCCTGCCATTGCAACGTCTTGCGCTCCGCTGGCGACCGAACCTACGACCGAGTCAAACGCCATATCTTTGATTTTGCATTCAACACCGAGTTCTTTTGCAATTGCTTTTGCAATGTCCATATCGACACCTGTAGGCGTGCCTTTGTCGTCAAGATACTCGAACGGGTCGAATTCGCAATTCGTTGCGACGTTCAAGACGCCGTCTTCAAGACCTGTCTTATCTTTATTACAAGCCGTAAACGCAAAGCAGCAAGCTATGATTGTTGCTACGATTAAAATAATTCCTAATGCTTTTTTCATAGTTTTTTATCTCCTAAGTTTTTGTTTTCCTTTGATGATGCCATTATGCCACTACTCTTATAAAAATGCAATTATTTTGCATAAATTTTAATAAATATTTAATATTTTCTTGATTTTATGCATAAAACGCCTTTTTATATGCAAAATAGGCAATTTTTATACATTTTTCATGCATAAAATATTCAAAAATTCATTTTAGACAGCTTATATCCGTTATTGACAAAAACATATTTAAAGTTTATAATGGCTCCCGTAGTGAAAAATCACTTACAGAAAGAGGAATTATGGATAAATTTTACACAATTACGGTTGCAGGCTGTACGCGCGACCTTCCAATTTGCACAGTAAACGAAAAAATGGACATTGCGGCATTCGTAATGTTCGGTGACGTCGAACTCACCGTCAATGCGGCAAAAGAGCTTCTTAAAAAGGCTCCGGAATTCGATATCATTTTGACGGCTGAATCAAAAGGCATTCCGCTTGCTTACGAAATGAGCCGTGAAAGCGGAAAGAAATACGTTCTTGCCAGAAAGAGTCCTAAGCTCTATATGAAAGAACCTATCAAAATCGCCGTTAAATCTATTACGACCGCAAAAATTCAGGAACTCTATCTCGACAAAGCAGACGCTGACCTTTTGAACGGCAAAAGATGCCTTATCGTCGATGACGTTATCTCGACAGGCGAATCGCTTAAAGCTCTTGAGGGACTTCTCGAACAAACGGGCGCGGAAATCGTAGGAAAAATGGCTGTTCTTGCCGAAGGCGACGCCGCAAAGCGTAACGATATCATCTATCTCGAACATTTGCCGCTCTTTTTTAAAGACTAAAATAGGACTACTATCAAAAAGTAATAACTATTTTATCAAATCGGTTATAAAACAAGAAATTCAAAACCAAACGGACGAAAGTCCGTTTTTTCTTTGTCTTTACTTATTTAACAAGCAACCCTATCCTTTTTCGTTGCTATGCCAATCCTTTTAATTTATCTTTCTTTGTTGACTATAATATATTTATAAATTATAATATTAAATAAATCATTATGGGATAATATCATTACAAAAGAAAATTTAAATTTATTTTTGTTTTCTTTTGCTTGGCATTAAAATGAACGGCGCAGAAATTTTGCTTAAAAGTTTAACAAAACTCAACGTGGATACCATTTTCGGGTATCCGGGTTCTACTATTCTGCCTATTTACGACGCGCTCGACAAATATCCGATAAAACACGTTTTAACGGCGCACGAACAAGGGGCAGGGTTTGCCGCAAGCGGAATGGCGAGAGCAACGGGCAAAGTCGGAGTCGTAATAGCGACTTCAGGTCCCGGCGCAACCAATCTTGTTACGCCGATTGCGGACGCCTTTATGGACAGCGTCCCGCTTATCGCGATTACGGGCAACGTAGAACTCAAAAATCTCGGACACGACTGCTTTCAAGAGGTGGACGTTTTCGGTATGACGTTGCCGATAGTTAAATACAGTTATATCGTAAAATCCACAGCCGATATAGAAAAAACAGTGTTTGAAGCGTTTAAGATTGCAACAAGCGGAAGAAAAGGTCCTGTTTTAATTGATATTCCTTTTGACGTTTTGATAGGCGACGGCGATTTTAAGGGGATTTATTCCTATGCCGAAGAAAAACCGAACTATGAACTTAAAGGCATTGAAAAAATTGCCGAAATTATAAATAACGCAAAAAAACCATTTTTATATTTGGGTGGCGGCTCGCAAGACTACTCTTGCGAAGTAAAAACGCTTGCAAGACGTATAAACGCACAGATAGGCGTCAGTTATATGGCGCTCGGCGTCGTTCCTTTCGACTATAAGGGTTATCTCGGAGTCGTAACGGACGACAACAAAAACCTTAAAACCGTCCTTTCGTCATCCGATTTGGTAATCGCTCTCGGAGCAAGGTTCAACAGCCGCTCAACCGCATTTACGAACGTTAAAAACAAAACGATAATTCAAATCGACGTTGACGGAGCGGAAATCGATAAAAACGTAATTTGCGACAACTATCTCGTTTGCGACTTGAAAACGGCGTTAGACGCGCTGATGCCGCTAATAAAGCAAAAGGAGCAAACCGAACTCGAACAGGCGGAAGTTTCTCGCAGTTCGAGGGGCAGAGAAATCATACGCAAAATCTCGGAGCTTTGCGACGCAGTCGTCGTAACCGACGTAGGACTTCACCAGACTTGGACGGCAACCGATTATAAATTTAAAAATCCTCGCACGTTCATAACGAGCGGCGGACTCGGCGTCATGGGCTTCGGAATGGGCGGCGCAATAGGCGCGACACTCGGAACAGGCAAAAAAGTGGTTTTGATAACGGGCGACGGTTCGCTTAGAATGAATATCGCAGAGTTTGAAACCGCCGTCAAACTTAACGTCGATTTGACGGTGTTTTGCATGAACAATTCCGCTCTCGGGCTTATCAAAAAAATTCAAAACAAACATTACGGCAAGCATTACGTCGAATGTGACGAGCCAAAACTCGATTTTGCAAAACTTGCCGTTGCATACGGCGGAAACGGCTTGAAGCTCGATTTAAGCGACGACGTAGAAAGCGTCGTCAAAAAGGCGCTTAGCTTCACTACCCCGACAATAGTCGATTGTCGCATTTCAGATAAGGAGTTTTAAAATGGTCAAAAGCACAAAAACCGAAAGGCATATCATTTCCATTCTCACAAAAAACCAACCGGGCGTACTGTCGAGAATCGCAGGCTTGTTCTCTCGCAGAGGCTACAACATTGACGGACTTACCGTTTGCGCAACCGAAAACGAAAACTACTCTCGTATGACGGTCACGGTGAACGCAACCGATTGGACCGCAAATCAAATTGTGGAGCAACTTAAAAAACAAATAGACGTCGTTAAGGTTTTAGACCTCAACAGCGGCGACGTTGCTCTTAGAGAATTGCTTTTGATAAAGGTAAACGCAGGCGCGAAAGAAAGAAGCGAACTTTGCGACCTTTGCGCCATTTTTAAAGCCAAAGCTCTCGACACCACGCCAAGTACTATGATGTTCGAACTTACGGGCAACACGTCGAAAATCGACGCTTTTATAGGCGTTCTCGTTCCTTACGGAATTATAGAAATGGCAAGAACGGGCGGCGCTGCCCTTGAAAGAGGAAAAAATGAAAATTAAAATTTTTGATACGACTCTCCGCGACGGTGAACAAGCTCCCGGCTTCACCATGCACCCTAAGGAGAAATTAGACGTTGCTTTGCGACTCGAAGCAATGAATGTCGACGCAATCGAAGCAGGTTTTCCTGCCTGTTCGAAAGCCGACTTTTTAAGCGTGAAAGAAATTGCCGAGAACGTCAAAAACTCGTCCGTTATGGCTCTTGCAAGAAGCACCGCCCAAGACATAGATTCGGCAGTGCTTGCCCTTCAATCGGCAGCCAATCCTATTTTGCACGTCTTTATAGCGACGAGTCCTATTCACCTTAAATACAAACTCAAAATGACGGAAGACGAAGTTTTGGAGTCGATTGCATATCACGCAAAATACGCCAAAAACAAAGCCGCTTTGGTTAGATATGCGTTTGAAGACGCAACCAGAACGCCAAGAGAATTTTTGCTCAAAGCCGTTCAAACTGCCGTAACAGCAGGGGCGGATTGTATAAATATCGCAGATACGGTCGGCTACTCCACTCCGAGAGAAATGGCTGAACTTGTCAAATATTTAAAATCGAACGTCGACGTCAGATTGGGCGTTCACTGCCACAACGATTTAGGACTTGCAACCGCAAACACACTTTCGGCGATAGAAGCAGGCGCGGAAGATTTCGACTGCGCCGTTATAGGTCTTGGCGAAAGAGCGGGAAACGCTTCGCTCGAAGAAGTTGTTATGGCACTCAAAACCCGCTATCCCGAATACGAACTTAACATCGACACAAAGCAAATTTACGGCACGGCAAAACTCGTATCGAGCATAGTCGGCGTAAAGTTGCCGCCTTTTAAGACCATTGTCGGCTCAAACGCTTTTGCGCACGAAGCAGGTATTCACCAACACGGCGTGCTTGAAAACCGAGCGACATACGAGCTTATGAATCCCGACGACATCGGAATTCCACAAAACAAGTTGCTCCTTGGAAAACATAGCGGTAAACACGCATTTTTGGAACTTATCGGCGAAATGGGCTATACCCTGACGCCCGAAGAAGCGTCTTTCTATTTTGAAAAATTCAAAGACTTTGCCGAGCGTAAAAAGATTGTCACTCGCCGCGACATCGACGCGCTTTTAATCAATATTTCGCGCCACGCGATAAAGCGTACCTACTCGCTCACCGACTACGAAATTACGTCGTACAAAAATCAAGCGACTGCCGAAATCACCTTGTCAAGCGGCAACCGTCAGCACGTCGAAAAAATGAGCGGCGACGGTCCTGTCGACGCTGCGTTTAAAGCGATAAACTCGCTGACAGGACAAAATTTCATTCTTAACGACTATTCCATTCATTCGGTAACCGAAGGTAAAGACGCTCTCGGTGAAGCCACCGTAAAGCTCGAACTCGACGGCAAAATTATGACAGGCAAAGGCTTATCGACCGACGTTTTGGAAGCGTCTATCATTGCGTACTTAAACGCAGTCAACAAACTTATTTCGGACGGTGATTTATGAAAATCGAACTGTACGACACAACTTTAAGAGACGGCGCAGGCGGACTCGGAATTTCATATTCCACACAAGACAAAACGGAAATATTCAGTCTTCTTGTAAACTACGGTATCGACCTTATAGAAGGGGGCTACCCTTCCGCAAATCCAAAGGATACGGCTTTTTTTGCTGCCGAAAAATCGGATAAGCTCGTTGCTTTTTGCTCAACCGCAAAAGTAGGCGAAACCGCAAGCGATGACGAAGGGTTAATACAAACCCTCTCTCTTTCAAATAAAGTCGTTTGTCTTTTCGGAAAAACTT
>JAQYCY010000067.1:0-5730 GCA_028724485.1 Bacillota bacterium
CGTTTTAATGCGCGCCGATATCGGCATCGCAATGGGCGGGGTCGGGTCGGATGCGGCAATCGAGGCTTCCGACGTCGTACTTATGCACGACAACCTGGAAGACATTAAAAACGCCAAAAAAATCGCCAAAAAAACTATGCGCATCGTTTACGAAAACATCTGCTTTGCGCTCGGCGTAAAACTGATAATTCTTATACTTTCCGCACTCGGCATAACCAACATGTGGTTTGCGGTGTTCGGCGACGTAGGCGTTGCGGTAATAGCGATTTTAAATGCAATGCGTGCCGCAAGAAAATCGAAATCGCTAAAACAATCAAACGCTATGACGGCATAGTTATTAGAAAAATCAATCAATTTGTCGGCAATAATTTGCCTATTGTATCTAAACCGACAAATTAAGTTTGGTTATTATGAAACTGTTTTTAATAACAATATGCATTTATGCTGGCAACATTTCGATTTCGATAACGTTATGTTCGATAACGATTTGTTCAATAAACAATTTAATCCTATACTATAAATTAAACTTCAAAAAAACAAACCCGAACCAAAATTCGGGTTTGTTTTTATATTTTAACTTTTACAATTTGAATTTAAATTTAAAACTATATCTTAGTTTTATACCTGAATCTATATCTTAAACTTATACCTTAAACATATATCTTAATCTATATCTTAACCTATATCTTAATCTATATCTTTCGATTTATATCCTAAATTTATATTTTCAATAAATCTTAAAATTTTAATATAATTGATATTCTATTTTTTGTTCGTATTGTTTGGCTCGTCTTCCTTGTCGGGTAGCAAAACAATGCTGTCCGCCTTAAAACTGCCGCCCAAAACGGAATTCAAATCGTATCCCCTGTTTAACCTCTGCTCGCCCCATATAGCATTCTCGTCCAAGTCGAAGTTTTGTGATTTTCCTTTCGGCAATGTATATCTTCTTGCCGCCTCTTCATAAGTGAGATGCACGATTTCCGACTTTCTCTTTTTAGAAACTTTTTTTCTAGGCTTCTTATTGGCAGGTTTCTTGTCGATTTGTTCTTTGACATCTTGCTCTAAAAGCACTCCTTCCGACAAAGAGTTTTCAAACGGTTTAGTTTCGCTTGAAACGTTATTTTCGGACGCACCGTTTTCAGTCGCTTCTTTTGCATTTTCTAAATTATTGCCAATATAACTAACGCCAAAATCAGCGTCGGCGTTTAAAATCGGAGCTGTGCGTTCCGTTTTCTTTTTACGCTTCCTTTTAGGTTTTTGCGTCGTAGATTTTTGCGTAGGTTCTACATTCGGAATTTCGGCATTTTCGATTGTTTCGACATTCGGCATAGGTGCAAGCGTTTCAGTAACAATCGGCTCGTCGATAACTACTCTGTCTTCTTCAAAACTGCTCGGAATATTAAACTCCGATAAGCCAAGCGCATTGCCCCAAATTGCGGCTTCGTCTATCGGCTTTGCGACAAACGGTTTTCCGCTCGGACGAGTGTAATTGAACCTTTGCGGACGTTTCGGTTTAATCGGCTTAGATACAGTCAAGCTCGGTATATCTTTTGCTATACCTTGCATCACTTGCACCTTTTCGTCAATGATATTTTTAGGTTCGGCAGGCGCAATTTCGGCTTTGTCGGCACGGAACGCCGTCGGAATTTTTGTTTCTCCAACTTCTAAAGCATTACCCCAAATTGCGGCTTCGTCGATATATTCAGGAGTAAACGGCTTTCCGCTAGGTTTTGTATATTTGACTTTCAGCGGCTTTTGAGCCTTCTTCTCTTTTGGCTTATCTTTTACTTTTTCGACTTTTTTAGGCTTTCCGAAATTGTCGGATAAAATCTTATCGATGAGTTCGTCAAGCTTGCTTGCGATTGAGAGACCGCTTGACGGCGTGCTTGACAATTCGTCGACGTTTTCACCTCCAAGCGCAATGTTAAACTTTTTGTAAAAGCCTTTCGTAAGCTCGTCGACGTTTGACTTGTATTTGTTTGTATCCACAATGCCGCAGACGGACAAATCTTCATACCACGCCTTTTGACGCAATGAATTAAACTCGCGTTTAAACTGAACGGTTCTCTCCTCATCAGTCAAGCCGTCCTCAAAAATTTCCTTGCGTTCTTTTATCGGAGTGACAATAACGGTACTTGTTCCAAATCCCGAGGCTATTTCCCTTATTCCGTCCCCGAAAATCTCGTTTCTCGATTGACTTTTTAAAATTTTTCGCTGTTCTGCTTCTTCGGTAAGTTCCCTTTCCTTTTCAAAGACCGCTTCTTGTTCTTCGATTTCACGGTTTAATGTCAAAACTCCGCGTAAGAACTTTTTTAATTTGGCGGTATCCTTTATTCTGATATTCGCTCTATTTTGACAGCACGAAAAAGAGTCGCCACCGACTATTTCGATTTTTTCAAGTTCATCGATATTCATACTGCCTCCTAAGCGCAAGCTAACGCATATTTAAGTTATTTCCGTTTCGGTAATTTTTTTGCCGATTTCACAATATGTTTAATGGAACAACCCTTTAGCTAAATCTTTATATAATTTCCGTCATCGTCGAAATAGCCGTACGGAATAAACAATTCGCCATCGTAAAATCCGTTATCGTGCCAATTATCGTCATCATCGTAATAGCCGTAATCTATCCAACGACCTTGCTGGTCAAAATAGCCGTTGTAAACCTCGCCATCTGAATCAACCCACTGTTTTCGGTCGTTATAATGTCCGTCACCGTCATCATAGCTAAGGTCGATAATAAAATCGCCCTCGACGGCTCTCTCGTAAACGCTTGACTCTTTCGGAATCAACTTACTGCCAGTGCGACTTTCGGTTTTTGAAGCTGTTTCCAAAACGTTTTCCGTTGCGCTATCATCCATAGCATTTTCGGCAGTCTGCATAGCAACTTCATTGTTTTCGTCCTTTACAATTTGAACGGTCTGCTCACGTTTTAGTTCATCGGATAACTGTCCGTTTTCAACGTCAGATTCGGTTGTGAAATGCTCACTGTTTAAAACTCGCGCACTTTCTTGTACTTCATCTGTCGAACTGTTTTCCCCGACAATACCACCAACAGCGTTATTTGGCGACAAGCTGCCAGCCGTTTCGTCATAATCGTTCTCGCTACTTTCTTCTGTCTCATTAAACGTATTTGAGCTTTGCTCGACTATTTTAGTCGGCATTGTTTCTTCATTAGTCGCTAAAAAATTCGCCGTTGCAGGTTGCGATTGGTGCGGCAATTCTTGTTTTAATGTGCCGTCGGGCTCAACGTAAGCGTCGGCAAAAACGTAAGACGAAACTTCCTCTTCGATTTCCGCAGGCAAGAATATATCGTCATAAGCCACGGCTTCCACTACCTTGCCTTCGTTAGGCATTGCCTTGACTTTTGACTTAGCCTGTGTTTCTTCGGCTTTCTTTTTGGCAAGCACTTCTTCGGCGGCTTTGATTTTTGCTTCTGCCTCCGACTTCTTTATAGATAACTCGTACTCAAATTCAAGCCGCGCCTTTTCTTTGACGTAAAGTTCTTCAAGCTGTTTTTTGCGCTCTTCTTCAAGTCTGATTTTTTCTTGTTCCAATCGGACTTTCTCTTCAGCGGCGCGTCTTTCTGCTTCTTCTTTTTCTTTCCTTTCTGCTTCGATTTTTTCTTCGATTTCAAGCTGTTCGAGTTCGATAGCCAAAGCGTCAAGTTCGGTCAAATAATTCATTCTCTCATAAAGCGCAGGCACAAGCCTGCCCAAGCATAACTCACGCTTTTCTTCTTCGATTTTTTTCATAAAGGCTTCGATTTCAGCCAAAACGAATTTTGCTTCTTCGGTGGCTTTCGCACGTTTTTTCGCAAGTTCCAACTCACGCAAAATTCTACGCTCTTTATCTTTAACTTCATCGTTTGCGAGCAAGGCATAAATAGACTCTATGAGTGAATTTTCAAATTCCTTTTTAATCCTTTTGCCCGATTCGTCAAGTTTTATCTGCTTTTCTTTCGGCAATTTGTTTTCGCCGATAAGCTCAGATACGTTGTCTGTTTTTATAATTCGCTTAGTCTTAACCTTAGGCATTGTTCCGTCCGCCACGATATAATCGTCGCTTTCGTAAATAGCGCCGTGCCTTGCTTTTTTTAGCAGCTTTTTGCCGTCGGTGACAAGCCTTTGCTGTTCGGCAAGAATTTTGTCTTGTTTGAGTTTGTATACGTATTTTTCTCTTTCAACAGCCGTAAGCGGTTTTAAGCCGAGATATTCCCTGTCGATTTCGGTTTTCGGTTCGGAGACCGCATCCCCGCACACAAGCGCAACGCCGTTTTGTTTAAGGCGTCTTAATTCGCTAACGCTCGACACGCCGTCCGCAATAAGTTTGACGTCGTTTTCACGGCAGAAATCGGATAACACCGAAAGCGCTTTTGCCGACGACAAAACGTATGCCGCCGAAACCCTGAAATAATCAAACTGCAAATCGGAAAAAACGTCCATCAAGTTTATATTACTTCCGTAGCCGCCGACCGAAATTCTCACGCCATAACTTTTTAAACGCCGTAAATTTTTCAAGTTTTTTTCCTTATTCCGATCATAAATGTCGGCTGTATCGAAAAACAACACCGTTTTATCATTTTTTAAATTAAATTTAGCGAGTAAATTCAAAAAATTCTTAAAAGATTCATCGGACGAAATAAAGTCAACGCAAGGCGAAAAACATAATCTTAGCTCGTCGATATATTCTCGCTCATAAAGACGGTGGGCATATTTCGCAGCAACTTTAAAAGTTTCTTCATTCAGCTTGCTGATTTCGTCGAAATCGTATGCGACAGAGTAAAACAAAGCGGTCGAAGCGCCGCCGGGCAAAACCTGATAGACGTCGCAAAATTCTGCTTCGCCGTTATCGAGATTTTTCACGCTCCTATAAAAATATTGCAATATCTTTTCGCTCATACATTACTCCAAATATCATTATAAACAATATCGACAAAAATTTCAATAGTTATAGTTGCGTCATTTGCCAAAATTTCACACCGCAAACCGCTCAAAAAATTACCATTCGCACAACGGAGCTCACCATAAATCATACCGCGTTGACAGACACAACTAATACCGCTTATATGTCGGCAAAATGTACGCTAGAACAAAAAAATAAGCCATAACAAAAAAAGTCTCCGCTCATATAACGAAACTCACCATAAATCATACCGCGTTGACAACATACAACCAATTTAGTTTTTACACTGTGAACAGCTCACAATAAAAATGCACGTTCATACAATAGAATTGGACAAAAAATCATCAATAAACTCGCAATACAAGTTTTCATTTCATAAAAGTGAAATAAGACATTATATCTAAAAACTATATTTAAACACTATGTTTGTTATGTTACAATAGCCTGCAAGCAAAAAATTACCCCCTCAAGGGCAATTTGAGCGTAGCGGACTCGGCAACTGCCGTTTGGCTCTGCCAAACGATTTTGCAAGGCAAAATAAAACACAATGCGCATGCATTGTGTTTTGCTGTGTATGTACGACAAAATCTCGTTTTTCGAGCGATTTTTGAGAGTGTGTCGAACGAAAAAGTAACCAATGATTTTTCCATATCGGTCTCATTTGCTTTATTTTAAAAAACGGAAAGGTTGCGGCAAAAGAAAAAAACGGCGGAAGTAGGATTTTCCGACTTCCGCCACCTTTTTACAGGTCATATTAAACCGTTTTCACACGACTTACGGTTTTTTGTAACCGCATTTGGGGCAAACGCCGTTTTCGTCGAGCGT
>JAQYCY010000068.1:0-35708 GCA_028724485.1 Bacillota bacterium
GTAGCGAGTCGGGCAGTCGGTTTATTATGCATATCGACGAAAGCACGCTTGTACTCAAAACGGCTTTGCTTGGCGAACATAACGTTATGAATTTAATGCTTGCCGCTACTATGGCATATAAGCTGGGGATAAGCCTTGGCGAGATCGAGGATGCCATAATAAATATGAAACCTATTCCGCATAGATTGGAGCTTATTAAAAGCGGCAACGTAAATATACTAGACGATACGTTCAATTGCAATCCGCAAGGGGCGGAATGTGCTTTGAACGTACTTAAAGAATTCGACGGCAGAAAAATCGTTTTAACTCCGGGAATGATAGAATTAGGCGACGCAGAAAAGTCAGAAAACTATTTGCTCGGAAGAAAGATAGCGGCGGTTGCCGACAGAGCTATTCTTATTGGAGCAAACAGAACGAAACCTATATACGAAGGACTTATAAGCGGCGGTTTCAATGAAAGGGAGATATTTATTTTTGAAACGCTCGAAAAAGCGAAAAGCAATTTCTCGGCTTTGCTCGGCGGCGGAGATACTTTGCTTATGTTAAACGATTTGCCGGACAATTATTGATTGTAGGCGTTTAGGCAGGCGGTAAACAATATCGGTGATAAGGGGGAAATATGAAAAGAGTTTTGGTTTTGTTCGGCGGCGGCTCGGTAGAAAAGGACATTTCCGTCATTACGGCAATAGAGGCCATAGGAAACATAGATACAAAAAAATATAAGGTCTATCCGATATATATTGCGGATAAATGGTACTTTGGAAACTTTGAAAGAATAGAACAGTTTTGCCCGTTTGACGAAAAACTTTATAGACGCGTAACTTTGATTAGCGGTGAACTTTTTGAGATAAAGGGTAGCAAAATTAAAAGAATGTTCAAACCCGACGCCGCTTTGATTTGCACGCACGGCGGAGTCGGCGAAAACGGCTCTCTTCAAGGACTGCTCGAAGCAAACGAAATTCCGTATACGTCGGCAGGCGTTTTGCAATCTGCGATTGGAATGGACAAAGCCGTTTCAAAACAGATATTCGAAGGTATGATTTTGAACGTTCCGAAGTATTTTGCGATTTCAAAATCGGAATACGAGCAGGACAAACAGAAAACCGAAACCTACATAGAAACCTTCATCGATTATCCGATAGTCGTCAAGCCGTGCAGTCAGGGCAGCAGCATAGGCATAAGCGTGGCGCACGATAGGGCGGAACTTGAAAGAGGCTTGGAGCTTGCTTTTTGCTATGGCGGAAAAGCTATTGTAGAAAAGGAAATCGAAAACTTTGTCGAGGTGAATTGCGCTTGCTATTTGAAAAACGGGCGTATTGTCGTGTCCGAAACCGAACGCCCGATAGCCGACGGCGAAATTTTGAGTTTTGCGGATAAATACGTCGGCGGTGACAAGAGCAAGGCAACGAGAATCAGCCCTGCTGACGTCGGCGATGAAATGAACGAGTTAATAAAGGCAACGTCAAAAAGAATTTATTGCGAAACGGGGCTTAGGGGCGTTGTTAGGTTCGATTATTTAGTCAGCGGCGGAAAAATTTATATTAACGAAATGAACACCGTTCCGGGCGCGCTTGCAAACTATTTGTTCAAACCTTTGGGAATAGACTATACAAGCCTTATTTCCGACCTTATCGAAGAAGCCGACTATGAAAGCAAGAACATAAAATTCGACAGCGGCGTGCTTGCTTATTATTCGGGAAATAAAGTCGGGGCAAAGGGGAACACGGCAAAGCCTCTTGGCTAAAATAGTAATTGTCGTGGAAAAGCAAACGGGCAACTAAAATTTAACGCTAATAAGTTTAACGATAATAATGCCTGACAGTAACTAAATTTAGCGATAACTAAATTTTGTTTTGAAATCTTAATCTGATTATCGAATTAAAAGTCGAACTTATTTATAAAATCGAATTTGTATAAAAATTATTCAGGAACTACATTTCGTTATAATCGCGAATTGTGGTTACGAAATTTAACGCTATGCCTGCAAATAGTTTGCGGCATAGCGTTTTTTGTTCTGCAATTTATGCCGAACGTAAAAAAATAAAAAAGTATTCGCTATTTGTTGAGAAATCGCAAATAGTTTGCTAAAATTGATTTTGTTAGAGGTGACTTATGAAAAAAATCGAAATGAAAAACCCTATCGTCGAAATGGACGGCGATGAAATGACGCGCATTATTTGGGCGCTCGTTAAAGATAAACTGATTTTACCTTTCGTTGACCTTAAATCGGAATATTACGATTTGTCGCTTGTAAATCGCGAGGCGACGGGTGATAAGGTTACGATAGATGCGGCAAACGCAACAAAAAAACACCACGTTGCCGTTAAGTGCGCAACCATTACACCGAACGCACAAAGAGTTGAGGAATACAACTTGACGCAAATGTGGAAGAGTCCGAACGGAACGATAAGGGCTATTCTTGACGGCACGGTTTTTCGCGCGCCCGTTTTGGTTAAGGGCATAACGCCGCTTATTCCTACATGGGACAAACCTATCGTAATTGCTCGTCACGCTTACGGCGACGTTTACAAGAACGTTGAGTGCAAAGTCGCAAAAGGGGACAAGGCTTATCTTGTCGTAGAAGGCGAAAATCCATCAAAGCAACTTATTTTCGATTATGCTAAGTCGGCAGGCGTTTGCCAAGGCGTGCATAACCTTGACAGCAGTATTTCGTCATTTGCGAGAAGCTGTTTCGAATATGCCTTATCTTTGAAGAAGGACCTTTGGTTCTCGACGAAAGACACCATTTCAAAGACGTACGACCACAATTTTAAAGATATATTTGCAGAAATTTTCGAAAACGAATATAAAGAAAAATTCGAGAAAGCTGGAATCGAATATTTCTACACCTTAATCGACGACGCCGTTGCAAGAATAGTCAGAAGTCACGGCGGAATGATTTGGGCTTGCAAAAACTATGACGGCGACGTTATGAGCGATATGGTGGCGACGGCTTTCGGTTCGCTTGCTATGATGACGTCCGTTCTCGTGTCGCCTGACGGAAACTATGAGTACGAAGCGGCGCACGGAACCGTTACAAGGCATTATTATCGTCATCTTAAAGGTGAAAAGACGTCGACAAACCCTGTCGCTACGATTTTTGCATGGACGGGCGCGCTAAGAAAGCGTGGCGAAATCGACAATACTAAGGAACTTTCGGAATTTGCCGACAAACTTGAAAATGCGGTCATTCGTACGATTGAAGAAGGCGATATGACAAAGGACCTTGCGGTGTTG
Organism: Bacillota bacterium; assembly: GCA_028724485.1. Taxonomy (GTDB): domain Bacteria; phylum Bacillota; class Clostridia; order Christensenellales; family CAG-917; genus CAG-917. The sequence goes on from JAQYCY010000068.1 coordinate 3,238, forward strand.
TTTAAAGCCGACGGAGTGACCGTAAACGCGTTAAATACGGAAGAGTTTTTCGACGCGATAGTAAAAAGAATGTAGTTTTACATTTCGTTTATAAGTTAATGATTTCGGATTGCATTTCATTGACTTAGCTTGCGATAATGTGATATTATAAAAAAAAAGGGGATTTTCAATGAGTTGTATTTGGCACGACATTGAACCATCAAGGATTCAACCGACCGATTTTATAGCGGTTATCGAAATATCAAAAGGAAGTAAAAATAAATACGAGCTTGACAAATCGACAGGCGTACTTATTCTCGATAGAGTTCTTTATACTTCAACGCACTATCCGGCAAACTACGGATTTATTCCTAAAACGTACAGCGACGACGACGATCCACTTGACGTTCTCGTACTTTGCAGCGAACCTATAGTTCCGCTCGCAATGGTTCGTTGCTATCCGATCGGCGTCATTATGATGCAAGACGGCGGCGATATGGACTATAAGATTATCGCTATTCCGTTTAAGGATCCTACGTGGAATTGTTATAAAGAAATAGAGGAGCTTCCGCCGCACGTTATGGACGAAATCTCGCACTTTTTCAGAGTTTACAAACAGCTTGAAGGAAAGGACACCACTGTTTTCCAAGTTAAGGACAGACAGTTTGCCGAGCTTATCATAAAAGATAACATTCACGCTTACAAAAAGAAATTTGAAATTAAATAGCAAAATTGCCACTTAACAAAGTGGTTTTTTTTGTTTTGTACTGAATTTGTTTAACGTTATCGCCGCTTATTTTGTTTAGTGAAACAACGTTCTTCAATGCGAAACGGCATTGCGGTTATATTTGTTTGACTAAATAGTCCCTTTAACGATTGACTATATAGCGGTTACGTTTGTAACGATATAATCGATTTTATTCGATTTACAATATTATCGATATGTTAGATAATTATATGGCGATAATATTCGTTCAACGAAAAATAGCGTTCGGGGTAGTATCCGTATAAACGGCTGGCTATAAACACGGAAGACAAAATAATAAAATACGACTAAAAAAACTACTTATGCGCAGGCTTATGGAAGGCAAGAGTAATTCAATAAAAGACAAACTGAATATGCGACGTTTTGGCAAACGTCCGCTTGTTTTTGCCTTAATTTTTATGATTTTCGGAATTATCATAGGAACGCTTTGCCTGAAAAGTATGGCAGGGAGAATTTCCTGCATTGTGATTTTGACGGTTTTAGTAGTATTGTTATTTATCCTTAAAAGGACGAGAAAATTTGCGTATTTGTCGTTGATGTTTTTGGTCGGGTGGCTGTGGATTGTCGGCTCGTGCGATATTTACAATTCAAAGACAATAGAGTCGGGAAGTTTTACGCTGAGCGGCAAGGTCAAATCGGAAATTTCGGTCGGCGACCGCGTCGAATTTATGCTTGACGATATTGTTGTCGACGGCGTTAAGTATGACGGAACGGCATACGTTTATTATTACGGAGAAGATATAGATTTTTCTAGCGGCGATTACGTTTCCGTAAACGGCGAACTGACGTCTTTTGATTACGATCCGTTTGAAGGTAAGTACGCTTCGATGATTACAAACGGAAACAGATACAGCATATTGACAAGCGATTGCGTTTTGCTCAAAAAGAGCGAGCCTGAGTTTTTGGATAAAATAAGACTTAAAGTAAAAGAGAATTTTTATACCTACACAAGACAGGATACTGCCGATATCGCAACGGCATTGATGTTTGGCGATAAAAACTTTATTAGCGATAGTTTGTACGACGACGTAAAAGTAAGCGGTCTTGCGCATACGCTCGCCGTTTCGGGTTTGCATATCGGAATTTTCGCCGCATTTCTGAATATGATACTCAAAAAATGCAAAGCTAAGAGCTTAATTCGCCTTATCGTTGTGGGCATAGTGCTTATGATTTATCTTGCGTTTTGCAATTTTCCCGCATCGGCGGTGAGGGCGTACGTAATGATATTATGCATAATGTTTGCAGGCGTAATCGGCGCAAAGCGAGATAACTTGTCGTCGCTTGCGCTTGCCGGCATAATTATTTTGGGATACAGTCCGCTTTCTTTATTCGCAAGCGGTTTTCAATTATCTATGTGCGCAGTGCTTGGAATTGCAATTCTGAATAAACCGATTTTGAAAGTGTTTAAACGCAAGAATAAATTTACCGAAATAGTCACAACGTCGGTATCAACTAATTTAATGACGTATCCGATAAGCGCAGCGGCATTCGGGACTTTTCCGACTTTGTTCATCTTGTCGAATATTATAATTCTTCCTATTATGAGCGTTATGTTTATCGGCATTTTGTTTCTGACTCTGTTTACTCTGATAATTCCGCTTCCGAATATACTCGTCATAGCCGACTATTTGCTGTTGCCGTTTAAAACCGTTGTGTTTTTATGCGGGAGCGTAGGAATAGCGAACATGAACGTGGGCGGACTCGGCGCGCTTTGTATCGGCTATTACGGAACGTTGTTTGTTTTAAGTAATCACTTTTTTGCAACAAAAGCCGCAAAAATCAAAATTTGTTTGAGTTTATGGGCTGCCTCACTGCTTTTGTTTGCTCTTTTACGTTTTTTAGCCGCCTGATAGTCGTTATGAATAAGCGAAGTTTGCGGGAAATTGTTTTTAAAATCGAAAAATCATTTTCTTATGGCTATTGACTATTTTTTTATGTATGGTAAAATATAAAAAAGAGTATAGGGGGTATTGTATGCAAAATTTCGTTATTACTATAGGTAGACAGTTTGGCAGTGGCGGAAAGGAAATAGGAATAGCACTTTCGGAAAGATTGGGCATCAAATGTTATGACCGCACGCTCATTGAACTTGCGGCGCAAAAGTCGGGGTTCAGTCGCGAAACTATCGAAAAGATTGACGAAAGACAATCAAACCCTTTGTTTGTTCCGATTTCGCAGGGCTACTACGGTGGCGGAATGATGAACGGAAGTTTTGAACTTACTATGAACGACAAACTTTTCGTTATCGAATCGGATATAATTAAAAACATAGCAATAAACGAATCGGCGGTTATTGTCGGCCGTTGTTCGAACGTCGTTCTTGCAGGGATGCCGCACGTTTTGAACGTGTTCATTCACGCTCCTATGGAAGAACGTATCAAACGCATTATGGAACGTCGAGGTCTCGACGAAAAGAAAGCGGCGGAAGAAATTAAAAAAGTCGACAAAAAAAGAGCGCAATATTTTGACTTTTATACGGGTAAAAAATGGGGTGACCCTTTGGAATATCACGTTTCTCTCTCGTCGTCACTCGGCATAAACGCAATTGTCGAAACGCTCGTTATGCTTTTAAAATCGGAAAAATTTACGGGATAGGGAAAAGCACTGTAAGATAGCAACCAAGGTGAATTATGAATCAATACTTTTTAATCTTTTTAGACATATTACAGCGTGATTACGTCAAGTATCCTTTACTTGCCGTTTTGGGCGTTTTAGTATTGGTGTTCGCAATCGGCGGACTCATTCGCGACAACCTTGCAATGGCAGGGTGGGAAAAGAAACGCTTTAAACGTGTAAACGGCAGAAAAGTCGAGGTTTCGGACAACGGAAAATATATCGTCCGCGACGGCAGTTCGGCTTTTGAAATCGACACCGTTCCGACAGAGAGTATAACCGTTGCGACCGAACACATCAAGGATATGGACGAGGCAAAGCTCGATTATGAATATGATGACACAAACGAAGCAAACGCTTCTATGGTCGTCGATACTCCTACGATGGCTAAAAGAAAATTCGATGACACCGAAAACGCTATCGTTCTTGAAAGTAAACCGTTCGTTTCCGGCGCGACCATTACGCCTGAATATCGTACGAGCTTTACTCCTATAGATTTGCCGAAAATTTTCCGCAATAAAAATGACGGCGAAAAGCAAATTGAACGCGTTACGCTCGGCGCAACGAGAACAGTAATTGAAACAATAAGTGCCGCCGACGTGCAGAAAGAAAAAGCCGAACAAGCGTCTTTCAATCAAAGTGCAGAGCCTGTTTTGCCTATTATCAATAAGCCTGTGACAAACGAGACGGAAAGTGTCGACACCGCCGAGTCGGCTCAAGTGCAAGAGCAAGCCGAACAATCGGCTATGCAATCGGACGGAATTATAGCCGACAGCAACAATAGCAATATGTCAGACGTTGGGGGCGACGACGATTATGCCGCAGCCGCCCAAACGCCTATAAATAGCGAACAAGCCGTAGGAGAACAAACCGAAAACACGATTACCGTGACGAATGAGGCTGACGCCGAAAACTTGTCCGAACCTAACACGGTAAAACCGCTGTATTGTTTGAAATGTGGCGGCTTGCTCGAAGACGGAGCTAAGTTTTGTGGAAATTGCGGCGCGAAAATCGAAATTGAACAAATCGATAGTGAGCCTGTTAAAGCCGAAAATGCTTTGGCGGCAGATGGCGATAAGGATATATCGAAAGTTGAAGAAATAGCAGACGATTTTGCGAAAACCGAAAAAGACGATTTAAGCGTACAAGAAACGCAAAACGTAGAAAGCGCCGATGAACCGCAAGTCGAAACATACGATTTCGGCAGGGTTGAGTCGGTAAGCGCGAACGAAAACACAAACGAACATAAAGACGTTACGAGCAAGGAAGTTTCGGACAATTTTGCTACAAGCGAGCTTGACATGGAAACGGCTAAGCAAAATCAGTCGCAAGTAGGCGTACTGTCTGCAACAGAAAAAACCGAAAACGTTGAGGAAAATACGATAATCGAAAAACCGACGGCGGTTTTACAACCGAATGTCACGGCAAAGAAAAAAACGCCTGATTATTTAAAGAAGATGATTTCACATACGCCTGACGTGGGTGAGTTTGACGAAGCGGTTGTTTTCGGAAGATATCAGATTATGACGGCTGACGACGGCACGTTTAAGTATCGCTTATTCACAAACAAGAACGAAGCGATTTACGGACGTGGCGAGTTTGACGATTTGAGAATTTTGCTTTCTCATATCAACAGCTTTAAACTTGCGATAAAAGAAGGCAAGTTTAAAGTGATCGGCGATTCCGACCACGGGTATAGATTTATCTTGCGTCGTGGTGAAGCGGAATTTAAGGGTATAGTTGTTCCTACAAAGGACAAAGCCTTAAAAACTGTTGAAGAAATCAAATATTTCGGCTTGACCGAAATCATAAGAAAAGACTGATTTAGTATTTTAAGCGATTAGCGATATTAAAATCACCGAGAAATCGGTGAATTTTTTTTGCCATAAAAAATTTTGCAGTTTGGTAAAAAAACTGTTTTACATTTTTTGGCGGTGTGCTATAATCTACTTATTGAGTTTAAATTTATAGATGGAGGATTCTATGCAATATTCACACGAAGTAGAAAAAATGGCTTGTGTTGCAAAAGGACCTAATCATGGTCCTGCACCTATTCCTGAAGAAGCAAAATGGGTTCAAGCCAAAGAAATTAAAGACATCAGCGGTTTGACGCACGGTGTCGGCTGGTGCGCTCCTCAACAAGGCGCATGCAAACTTACTCTTAACGTCAAAGACGGCGTTATTCAAGAAGCTCTTGTCGAAACCATCGGTTGTAGCGGTATGACTCACTCGGCGGCTATGGCGGCAGAAATCTTGACGGGTAAGACCATTTTGGAAGCATTGAACACCGACTTGGTTTGCGACGCAATCAACACTGCTATGCGTGAACTTTTCCTTCAAATCGTTTACGGAAGGACGCAATCGGCATTCAGCGAAGACGGACTTCCTATCGGCGCAGGACTCGAAGACCTCGGCAAGGGACTTCGTTCGCAAACGGGAACGATGTACTCGACTGCAAAGAAGGGACCTCGTTATCTTGAAATGGCAGAAGGCTACGTTACGAAAATCGCTCTCGACAGCGACGACCAAATCATCGGCTATCAATTTGTCAAACTCGGCGTTTTGATGGAAATGATTAAGAAAGGCGAAGACGCAAACGAAGCACTCAAAAAATGCACGGGTACTTACGGCAGATTCAAAGCCGAAGACGGTGCTGTCAAGTTTATTGACCCAAGACAAGAGTAAGGAGGCAAACCATGAGCGTTACATTTGAAAGTTTTGAAAGAAGAATCGATAAAATCAAAGTCGCATTGAAAAAATACGGCATTAAAGACCTTGAAGACGCAAGACAAATTTGCCTTGACAAGGGTGTTGACTGCGAAGCAATCGTAAAGGGCGTTCAACCTATTTGCTTCGACAACGCAGTTTGGGCATACACCGTAGGCTGCGCAATCGCAATCAAAAAGGGTTGCAAAAAGGCTGACGAAGCGGCAGAAGCTATCGGCGAAGGACTTCAAAGTTTCTGCATCCCAGGTTCGGTTGCAGAACAAAGACAAGTAGGTCTCGGACACGGAAACCTTGCAGCTATGCTTCTTCGTGAAGATACAAAATGCTTTGCATTCCTTGCAGGTCACGAATCGTTTGCTGCGGCAGAAGGCGCAATCGGTATTGCAAGAACGGCAAACAAAGTCAGAAAGACTCCTCTTAAAGTTATTCTTAACGGTCTCGGCAAAGACGCGGCTTTCATTATCAGCCGTATTAACGGCTTCACCTACGTCCAAACCAAAATGGACTACTACACGGGCGAAGTTAAAGTCGTTAAAGAAACCGCATACAGCAACGGCGAAAGAGCAAAGGTCAGAGTATACGGCTGTGACGACGTAACGGAAGGCGTTGCAATTATGCGCCTTGAAGACGTCGACGTTTCCATCACGGGTAACTCGACCAATCCTACTCGTTTCCAACACCCTGTCGCAGGCACTTACAAAAAGTGGTGCGTTGACAACGGCAAGAAGTATTTCTCGGTCGCATCGGGCGGTGGCACGGGCAGAACTCTTCACCCTGATAATATGGCGGCAGGTCCTGCTTCATACGGCATGACCGATACCATGGGCAGAATGCACTCGGACGCTCAATTCGCAGGTAGCTCGTCTGTTCCGGCTCACGTCGAAATGATGGGACTTATCGGAATGGGCAACAACCCTATGGTCGGCGCAAGCGTTGCGTGCGCAGTTGCCGTCCAAGAAGGAATGACAAAATAAACCTTAAAACTGTTTGGCAATAAATTAAGGTTGAGTTTTAACGTAGAGTTAAAACAAAACGAAAATAAAGCTGCAAATGCGGCTTTATTTTTTTTATGCGGTTTTATTTTTTATCAAAGAATAAAGGATAGTTTTAAAAACGCTATCTATTATAAATAAATCGAGTATAGTTTTTTTAATTTATCTATTAAGAATGTAATTGTTAAAATTTAGTTTTTTAGTTTCAGCCGCCATAGTTCAAACTGTTATAATTAAAACAGTAATAAGGCTTAATAGTTATTGGTTTTAAACGTCACCGATTTTAGTTCTCTTAGTTTTAACCTTTAACGGATCGATTGTTGTAATAAGGCAACAAAAAATTGAAATGTTTTTAAAATAATCGACGATTTACTCTTTTTTTTTGGCTTAAATTGTGTTACAATTATAAAGATTATTGTAAAGAGGAAAAAAATGTCAGGAATCAATTATTCAGCAGAAGATATTCACATTTTAGAAGGGCTTGAAGCCGTTCGTAAGCGTCCCGGTATGTATATCGGTACGACGGGAAACAAAGGACTTCACCACATATTGTGGGAAATTATCGATAACGGCGTAGACGAAGTGGCAAACGGTTACGGTGATACGGTCACGGTTGAACTTTTGGAGGGAAACGTTGCAAGAGTCTCGGACAACGGACGCGGCGTTCCGGTCGATAAGCACCCGAAACTTAAAATCAGTGGCGTCGAAGTCGTATTTACTCAGCTTCACGCAGGCGCGAAGTTCGACAACGACAGCTATAACTTTTCCGGCGGTCTTCACGGCGTCGGTGCGTCGGTTACGAACGCATTGTCCGAATGGCTCAACGTCGAGGTAAAGCGCAACGGAAGTTTGTATCGTGTTGAATTTTGGTCGCCTGAAATAGACGGACAAGTAAAGAGCGGTGTTACGAAATCTCCGCTTACCGTTATCGGAGAAGCGACTGAAACGGGAACGACCGTCACGTTTAAACCCGATTCAAGAGTGTTTGGCGACGAAAAATTCAGCTGGAACACAATTTCGTCAAGGCTTAGAGAAACCGCATATTTAAACAAAGGCATAAGACTTATTCTGACAGATAGAAGAAAAGAAGAAGTAAGGGAGGAAGTCTATCATTTCGAAGGCGGCTTGGCAGACTACGTCACCTATCTCAACGAAGGACGTGGGGTAGTTTACGAAAAGCCGATTTACGTCGAAGCGAAAGCCGACAAATTTGAAGTAATTGCCGCAGTTCAGCACGGCGACAACTACAACGAAAGCGTTTATTCGTACGTCAACAACATTCCGACGGGCGAAGGCGGAACGCACGAAGTAGGCTTTAAAGCGGCATTTACTAAAGTTTTCAACGATTATGCAAGAAAGAGCGGACTTTTAAAAGATAAACAACCAAACCTATTGGGCGAGGACTTCCGTGAAGGTATGGTTGCCGTTATTGCCGTCCGTATGCAGAACGTTCAATTTGAAGGTCAAACGAAAACGAAGCTCGGCAATCCCGAAGTCAGATCTAAGGTCGAAAATATGCTCGGCGAATGTTTTGACAAATGGGCGAACGACCCGAGTAACAAACTTGCCGCCGACGCAATTATCGAAAAGGCTTTGGGCGCGGCGAAAACGAGAGAAGCCGCAAAAAGAGCAAAAGATATCGCAAGACAAAAAAACAGCCTTAACGGCGCAAACCTTATCGGAAAACTTGCAAGCTGTACAGGCAAAAAATACGATAAAAACGAACTTTACATAGTCGAGGGTGATTCCGCAGGCGGCAGCGCAAAACAAGCAAGAGACAGAAGTTTTCAAGCTATTTTGCCGCTTAGAGGTAAACCTTTAAACGTCGAAAAGTCAAGCCTTGAAAGAATACTCGCAAACGAAGAACTTGCAACGATAATTTCGGCACTCGGAACGGGCATCGACGACGAATTCGATATAGACAGCTTAAAATATAACAAAGTCATTATTCTTGCCGATGCCGACCAAGACGGCGCGCACATAAGAGCTTTGCTTCTTACGTTCTTTTTCAGATATATGCGACCGCTTATAGTTGACGGACACGTTTACGTCGGAATGCCGCCGCTTTATAGATTGCAAAAGAACGGCGAGTTTAAATATTGCTATGACGAAAAGGCGCTTGAAGAGGGCAGAAAAATTATGGGCAAGGGCGCAATTCTTCAAAGATTTAAAGGTTTGGGCGAAATGAACCCCGAACAGCTTTGGGAAACGACTATGAATCCGCAAACGCGCGCTCTCACGAGAGTTACGCTCGAAGACGCGGTTACGGCAGACAAGAGAATTTCCATTCTTATGGGCGACGATACGAAAATCAGAAAAAAGTACATCTATGAATTTGCAGACTTCAACAAGTCGGATTCATTTGAAGGATAAGGGATTAAAATGGCTAAAAACAAGGAAAATATAGTTGAAGACAAGTCGATTCTTTACGACGTGGTTTTTGAAGACGTAATGCATAGTTCGATGCTGCCGTATTCGGAATTCGTCATTTTGGACAGAGCATTACCTCGTGTCGAAGACGGTCTTAAACCCGTTCAAAGAAGAATACTTTACACTATGTACGAAATGGGCGTCGGCCCGGACAAACCGTATAAGAAGTCGGCGAGAATCGTCGGTGACTGTATGGGTAAATATCATCCGCACGGCGACAGCTCGATTTACGGCGCATTGGTCAAAATGGCGCAGGACTTTTCTATGCGAGTCAAACTTGTTGACGGACACGGAAACTTCGGCTCTATTGACGGCGATAGCGCCGCCGCTATGCGTTATACCGAAGCGAGAATGAGTTCGGTTGCTATGGAACTTTTGCGTGATATCGACAAAGACACCGTTCCTAAATGCAAAAACTTTGACGACAGCCTTGACGAGCCTACGATTTTGCCGGGTAGATTTCCAAATCTTCTTGTAAACGGCGCAAACGGAATTGCGGTCGGACTTGCAACAAATATACCTCCGCACAATTTAGGCGAAGTTATCGACGCCGTTGTTGCGGTTATCGACAAGCCGTCGATTAAACTTTCCGAACTGCTAAAAATCGTAAAAGGTCCCGATTTTCCTACGGGCGGCTATATAATTCCCATTGACAGCCTTGAAGATATTTATAGAACAGGTTACGGAAAAATCAAAATTCGCTCGAAAGTGCATATCGAAGAAGAAACAAACGACAAAAAAAATATCGTTATAACCGAAATTCCATATCAAGTTTCAAAGTCGGAGCTGCTTACCAAAATTGCCGACTTGCGTGAAGCGAACAAAGAAATTTTGTCGGGAATTAGCGATATTGTAGACGAGTCGGACAAAAACGGCATAAGAGCGGTTATTAAAACCAAAAAGGACACAAACGTTGATAAGGTCGTTGATTTTCTTTTTAAGAAAACCAATCTTGAATGTAACTATACGATGAATATGGTTGCAATAGCAAACGGCAAGCCGGAGCAATTAGGCTTGATTGACTATTTGCATTATTACGTTGCTTATCAACGCGATATAATCAAACGCCGCACTCAATACGAGTTGAAACTTGCAAAAGCGCGAGCCGAAATTGTAAAAGGCCTTCTTATTGCAATTCGCAATATTGACGAAGTTATTAAAATAATCAAACAATCGGCGTCCACAACGGCGGCAAAACTTGCTTTAATAGAGCGTTTTAAACTGTCTATGGAGCAGGCAACGGCTATCGTTGAAATGCGTCTTAAAAACCTTACGCATTTGGAAGTCGGAAAACTCGAACAAGAACTTCGCGAGCTTGAAGAAAAAATCGCCTATCTCACGTCAATTCTCGAAAGCAAGAGAAAACAGTTTGAAGTCGTCAAAAACGAACTTTTAGAAATTAAACGCCGCAATAAGTGCCTTAGAAATTCGCTTGTTGTAGAGAAGGGTAAAAAAATATCCGTGCCTATTGCCGATATGACGCAACCGGGTTATAAGGAAGGTGTTTTGGTTCTTACGCCGAGCGGCGAAGCAAGATTTATGTCGCTTAGAAGTTTCAGTTTGGGAGCAAGAGATATAAATACTTGCGACGAAAACGAACTCGTCAAAGAGGCAATGATGGTGAATAACACGGGTAACGTCATAGCCTTTACAAACAAAGGCAATTACGTCAAAATCAACCTTGACGATTTACCTGAGAAAAAATGGAAAGACAGCTCCATTCCGTTAAAACGACTTTCAATCGATGCCGAAGACGGCGAAAAAATCGTTAAGTTTATGTTTTTTGATAAACTTTGCGTCGGCGAATTGCTTTTCTTCACAAAGAAAGGTATGATTAAACGTAGCGATTTGTCCGAATACGTTTCGCTCACGAAAGATTATATGCAAGCGGTTGTTTTGACGGACGACGAACTTATAAACGTCGAAATGGTCGAACAAGATAAACATATACTTGCCGTGACAAAAGAGGGCATGGCACTTGCGTTTAAACTTGACGACGTTCCCGTTCAAGGCAGAAAAGCCGGCGGCGTAAGGGGAATGAAACTTTCTCCTACGGACGAAGTAGTATTTATGGGGCAAGCGGACGACGAAGGCGAAATAGTTATCGTCAGTAGCACAGGCTTTGCAAAACGCATAATTTCGTCCACGCTTGAAGCAGGCAATCGTTATCTTAAAGGCTTTAAGATTGCCGACCTTCCGTCATCGTCGGTCGCAGGCGTAAGTCTTGTAAAAATGCCTTATGACCTTGCGGTTGTAACGGAAGACGGAGTTACGGTTGTAAATACCGAAAAAATCAAAATCGACACTCGTACTACAAAAGGTAAGTCGATTGCAAAAGGAAAAATCAAATTTATTTTAGCGCATAAAACGCAATTATAACAGGAGTTACATATGAAAAACGGCTTTGACAGCGAAATGTATATGCAAAAGCAAAAAGAGCAAATATTAAAGAGAATTTCCCAATTCGGAAAACTTTACCTTGAATTCGGCGGTAAATTGTTTGACGACCTTCACGCCGCAAGAGTTTTGCCCGGATTTGACAAAGCCGCAAAAATAAAGTTGCTTACGAGCCTTAAAGACGAATCGGAACTTATCATTTGTATTTCGGCAGGCGACATCGAAAGAAATAAAATCAGAGCGGACTACGGCATTACATACGGTACGGAAGTCGCAAGAATGATTGACAACATTTCAAAACTCGGCATAAGCATCAACAGCGTCGTAATCACAATGTTTGAAAATCAACAAGCGGCGATTGCTTATAAAAGCAAGCTCGAAAATAGAGGTATCAAAGTTTTCCTTCACAGAAAGACAGAAGGCTATCCGCACGACGTCGACACGATTGTTTCCGATAACGGCTATGGCGCAAATCCTTATATTCCGACAACGAAACCGCTTGTCGTCGTTTCCGCGCCGGGACCTGGCAGCGGCAAACTTGCGACTTGTTTAAGCCAAGTTTATCACGAAAACAAGCGTGGCGTAGGCGCAAGCTATGCGAAGTTCGAAACTTTCCCTATTTGGAATATTCCGCTTTTGCACCCTGTAAACCTTGCGTACGAAGCGGCGACAGCCGACCTTCAGGATATAAACAAAGTCGATACTTTCCATTTTGACGCATACGGAAAAATGGCGGTCAATTACAACCGTGATATCGAAGCGTTTCCTGTTGTTAAGGCAATACTGAACAAAATTTCGCCTGACAGCGACATTTATAAATCGCCGACCGATATGGGCGTAAATATGGCAGGCTACTGCATTTACGACGACGAAGCAGTGCAATTTGCCGCTAAGCAAGAAATAATCAGACGTTACCTTAAAGGTTGGGTCGATTTTAAAAACGGACTTGCGGACGAAAAGACCATTCACAGATTGGAATTTTTGATGTCTAAGCTCTCTTTAAAAGTCGAGGACAGAGCCGTCGTCGTTGCCGCGCGTGAAAAAGAGGAAAAGACGGGCAAGGGCGCAATGGCAATCGAGCTTCCTGACGGAAGAATGATCAGAGGCAAAGGTTCTGACAATATGTGCGCCGCCGCATCTTGCGTTTTTAATGCCGTTAAGGTGCTTGCCGATATTCCGAAAAGCGAAAAACTTATTTCGCCTGAGGTTATCGCGCCTATCAATAAACTTAAAAAGAACACGCTCAAAGATAAAGATAAGGCTTTAAATCTCGAAGAAGCGTTGCTTGCGCTTGCTATCTGCGCATCGAGCGACGAAACCGCTAAAAAGGCGCTCGAACAGCTGAAAAATCTAAACGGTTGCCAAGCTCACTCGACATTCATTTTGAAAGAAGTCGACGAAGAGGCTTTAAGAAAGCTCGAAATCAACGTTACGAGCGACGCAAAATTCTTGTCTAACGATTTGATTCAATAATTATTAGCGATACATAAAGCGATTTGCGCTTATGAATATATATATCAGGAGTAAAAATGCAAAGAGCAGACGTACCTAACAAACTGAAATGGCGTCTTGAAGATATTTTCAAGACAAACGAAGATTGGGAAACGGCTTTTGAAAACTATAAGTCGTCGTATCCGAAACTTGCGGAATTTAAGGGAAAACTGTCAAACAGCGACACGCTTTTGGAGTTTTTGAATTTGCGTGAATCACTCTCACTCGTGCTTTCAAAACTTTACGTTTATGCAAGAATGAGAAAGGACGAAGACACGGCGAACTCTCTCTATCAGGGTATGTCGGACAGAGCGGAGAATTTGGCTGTCGAGTCGAGTTCTTTGACGTCTTTCGTTATGCCCGAACTCGTTCAAATTTCAGATGAAAATCTTGACAAAATGATTTCGGACGAAAGGTTTAAAGATTACGACGTTTTGCTTAAAGAAGTAAAACGTAACAAAAAGATTATATTGTCGGCGGCAGAAGAAAAGATTTTGGCTGACGTCGGCTCGTTCAGCGACGGCGCAAGACAAATTTTTTCGATGTTCGATAATGCCGATATACGCTTTAAGGACGTAATTTTGCCTGACGGCACGGCTGTTAAAATGTCGCACGGCGTGTATTCTCTTTTGCTTCAAAACGAGAACCAAAACGTCAGAAAAGACGCTTTCGAAAGTATGTTCGAGGTCTATAAAAACAACGAAAACACACTTGCTCAGATTTATGCGACAAACGTAAAGAAAGATTGGTTTTATGCAAAAACTCGTGGGTTTAAGTCAAGTCTCGAATATGCAATGTATGGCGAAAACGTGTCAGACGTTGCTTATAAAAACCTTTTAAAGGCAGTCGAAAAAGGGCTTAAACCGCTTCACGAATACGTTGCTTTAAGAAAGGACGCTTTGAAGGTCGATACGCTCAATATGTACGACCTTTACGTTCCGATTGTCGAAAATCAGGACATAAAACTTGAATATCCCGATGCTTGTTCGCTTGTAAAAGAAGCGTTGAAGCCGCTCGGTGAAGAATACGGAAAACTTTTAGACAAGGCTTTCGGCGAAGGCTGGATTGACGTTTGCGAAACAAAAGGAAAGAGAAGCGGCGCATATTCTTGGGGTACGTACGGCGTTCATCCTTTCGTTTTGCTCAACTATCAGAAGACTTTGCACGACGTCTTTACGATAGCGCACGAACTCGGTCACGCTATGCACAGCTATAAATCGAACGAAGCATTGCCGTCGTCTAAGGCGGATTACGAGATATTTGTCGCGGAAATCGCAAGTACGGTCAACGAAGTGCTTTTAATCAAGCATCTTTTAAAGACGGCAACGGGAGATATGAGGAAGTATTTGCTTTCATACTATCTCGATATGTTCAGAACGACGCTGTTCAGACAAACGATGTTTGCTGAGTTTGAAACAGCCGCACATTCGCTTGCCGAAAACGGAGAGCCGATAACTGCCGAAGAATTGAATTCGATATATTACGGACTTAACAAAAAATACTACGGCGAAGCGGTCAATCACAATAAACTAATAGAAGTAGAATGGGCGAGGATTCCGCATTTTTACACGAGTTTTTACGTTTATAAATATGCGACGGGACTTACGAGCGCAATTTCAATAGTAAAGCATATTTTAAACGGAGAAACGGACGGATATTTCAAATTTTTGTCGGCAGGCGGAAGTATGCCGCCGCTTGAAATTCTGAAACTTGCCGGCGTCGATATGTACGGAATGAAACCGTTTGACGACGCTATGTCGGAGTTCGAAGCGATTGTAGAGGAGCTTAAAAAGTGCATTTAAAAAGAAAGTTTTTATTGTTTACTTTGATGTGCTGTTTAGCGTTTTGCGCGGTATTTTTGACTGCGTGCGACAGTACGGAAAAAAGCGGCGAGCTTTATATGACGATAAAATCGTTTTCTTATGACAGCGAAAGCGATACGGTGACCGCATTAGTTAGCGTATCGTCAAAGGAAAAGTCGGACATAGTCGGAAAAAGCGTTATCAAAACAGAGAAAAAAGGATTTTTTATCTGCTATTCATATAATTACGAATTTGACGCGGACATTTGGAACAAAGTAAAAGCCGCGGCGGTCGTAAACGAAGACTTGGAAAACGCTTTGAACGAACTCGGCGTTGACAGAGAATATAACGTAAAGTTGCAATACGTGTACGCAACCGACTATAAGTCGGTGTCCGCTGACGGAAAAATGTCGCAAAAGGGCAAAGTAAAAACGTTTGTCTGGGATTATTCCGACGGCGAAAAAATTCAAATGAAACTTAGTCAGCGTGTGGAAAATAGAATGGCTTGGTACGGTCTTATCATAGGTCTTACGCTTACGATTACGGCTGCCATAACTATACCTATAGAAGTTTTAAAATTCAAGAACTATATAAAGAGAGAAAAAGAACGAAATGCCTCAAACGAAAACAATCAACAAAACGGAAATTAAAGAAGGAAGAAGTATGCCTTTCAATATCGAAGCGGAGCAAGCTATTTTATGTTCCGTTTTGATAGATAAGACTGCCGCAGACGAGTACCTCCCGCGACTTAAATCAGACGATTTCTATTCCGACAGAAATAGAATTATTTTTGAAACCGCAAAAGAAATTTTGGACGAATCTATTCCCGTAGATACGGTTTCGCTTGTCGACAGACTTTCGGTTAAGGGCAAGCTCGACGCCGTAGGAAGCGTAAGCTACATAACGGAGCTTACTTCGGTTGTTCCGTCTGCCGCAAACAGCGGTTACTATTTCAAAATCGTCCAGCGTGACGGACTTTTAAGACGCATAATAAACGTCGGAAACGAAGTCACGAAAAAGGGCTATTCGGCGACCGATGAAGTAGAGGCTTTAAACTTTGCCGAAAGCACCATTTTTAAAATTGCCGAAGATAGAGATAATTCAACTATGACGAAGATTTCCAACGCCGCAAACAAAGCGGTTGACGAAATCGCGGAAATTCAAAAAGGTCACGTTCCGCAGGAGCGTATCAACACGGGCATACCTACGCTTGATAAACATACGTTTGGATTTAAGCCGGGCGAACTGATTTTGCTTGCGGCGCGTCCTTCCGTCGGTAAAACCGCTTTTGCTCTTAACATTGCGACGAACGCAGCGATAAACGAACACAAAAAAGTCGCTATTTTCTCAATGGAAATGCCGTCGACGTTGCTTGCCAAAAGAATTTTAGCGTACATTTCAAGAGTGTCTATGGCTGACGCATCCAGACCGCGCGGACTGTCAAACGAAGAAATGTCGCTTCTTTACAGAGCTGCAAAAAAACTCGATTCCGCCGAAATTTATATCGACGACTATTCGCTCAATACGCCGGTAGATATTCTATCGAAGTGCCGCAGATTGAAGCGTGAAAAAAAAGGCTTAGACCTTATCGTTGTCGACTATTTGCAACTTATGTCGCTCGGTTACAGGGGCGGCGAACGTCAACAAGAAGTCGCCGATATGTCGAGAAAATTGAAACTTTACGCAGGCGAATTGCAAGTTCCTATTCTCGTTTTGTCACAAATGTCTCGTGACGTCGAAAAGCGTACGGGAACGGGAAGCGCAAAAGAGCCTAAACTCAGCGACCTTCGTGAATCGGGCGCAATCGAACAAGACGCCGACGTTGTTATGTTTTTGCATCGTCCCGATCCTGCCGATTTCTCTCAGGTCAAACTTATGCTTCTTAAAAACAGAAACGGCGCAATCAACGATAACATTATGCTTCACTGGGACGGCGCGACGACTTCGTTTTCGGAATCGCAAAACAAGCCGCCTGTGGCAAAAGTCGAAGAAACGGTTTCCGACGTCAAGCCGATTTCAGAAGCGGTCGACGACGTTTTTGAAGATGAAAACGACCCGTTGTTTGGTTCTTCGGACTAATTTAAATTTACAAAAGCCACCGCATAGCGGTGGTTTTTTAATTCTTTAATAAACCTGTTTTAAGCGCACAATTAAATAATCGAATTTTAAGCGCACAATTAAACAATCGAAAACTTATTGTAATCAATTCTATCTTTGTTAGTATTCAAGACTTTATTGAACAAGTAGCTTTTCAAAATCAAAAATAGCATACACATTTTGCAGTCGGAACTTTATAAATAGGAAAACTTCGGTGATTCATATACTCGTTGGAAGTCGCGTATAATTAGATATGTTTAAAGACGAAATTTTGAGAAAATTTAATGCCGAAGAGCTTTGCGATTACGAAATAATTTTTTTCGGCAAATGCAAGGTTGCATTCAGCGGCATAAAGGGCGTTACGTTTTTAAGCGAAACGGAAATACGCCTTAAAACGAAAAAAAACGTTCTGACTTTAAAGGGTAACGGCTTGTCGCTTGTCGAAGTCGGCGGCTTTGAAGCCTACGTTACGGGCGAGGTAGTAAGTTTTGAGATTGTTTGATCGCAGTAAATTCGAATGTAAAGGAAGCGTTAGCGGAATTCTCGCTTTGTCAAAAAAAGTGAAGATATACGACGTATCTAAGCAGGGCGAAACGATTACTTTTTGGTGCCATTTAAAAGATGAGCAAAAGTGTATTGCCATTTTGACCGATATGTGCTATAATTTTGCCGTAAAAAACAGAAGGGGATTTCTGCCGTTTTTTAAAAAGGCTATTTCAAGGACGGGCATTTTGGCAGGGCTTGCAATAGCTATAATCGTGACGGCAATTTATCCGCTTTTCGTTTTGGACGTGAAAGTAAACGAATCGGAATACGAGTCGGCAGTGCTTGAAGTTTTGTCGGCAAGCGGCGTGAAGAAGTATAGCTTTGCTTTTAAAGTCGATACTAACGATATAGAAAAAAAGCTACTATCATTAGACGGAGTTTCGTTTGCTAAGGTTACGAGATGCGGGACGCTAATAAACGTCAGTCTTGAAAAAGAATTGCCAAAAGCCGAGATTTTTACCGTTTCAAATGAACCTGTTGTTGCAAAAAAGCGAGCTGTTTTTAGCCGTGCGGTTGTTTTTAGCGGAACGTGCGTAAAAAAATACGGCGACGTAGTCGACATCGGCGACGCTTTAATCGAAGGCTATCTTATCGTAGGCGAAGAAAAAGTGCCTTGCGCAGCGGAAGGTATAGTGTTCGGCAAAGTTTATTACGAAGCCGAGCTGTTTTACAACCATACGGGTGGATATAAAATCGAAGACTGCAAGAAAACCGTGAAAATGCTTGCCGTTTCAAAAATCGACAAAGATGCGTCGATTTTATCCGAAAGTTATGAAGTTTATGACGTGGACGGCGGCTTTAACGTTAAAGTTTTGATTGAAACGGAAGAAAGAATTGACCTTGCCAAAACCGAAACAACGAAGCAGACAAGTCGATAGAGCAATAAAAACGATAGAATTAGCGGCGACTAAGCAAGTCGCAAAATATTACGATTGACGAAAAACATATCAATCCGAATACAAATCGATAAACAAAGCGGGGACGTTTTATGGATAAAACTAAAAAAGTTTTAGAGAGAAAATGGAATTGGAAAGTTTTCCTTTTAAGTCAGATAGCGGTGATTTTATGTTCCGCTGTCGTGTCTGTCGTGACCATTTTTTTAATATCGTACGGTACGGCAATTCAAAAAGCTAACATCGGAACCGTTGTCGGCATCATTTTGTCAAACGTTTTACTGTTTGAAACGCTTTATTTATCGTTATTCGTTTTCGACCCGTCGCATCTTACGAAAACGTCGCAATACGTTCTTAACGCAATCGTCATTACGATTACTTTTGTTATCAGCGCGGTTATGTATCGTTATTGTTCGCCGTTTGCCGTGCCGATCCAACTTTGCGCGATTCTCCTTTGTATTTTGGTCGGAATGAAGACGGGTGCAATCAGCATGTTTAATCTCGTCTTTATTATTCTCGTAAATCTCGTTTTAAGAGGCGCGTACCTAAGAAACGACATAATAACGATTACAGCGGCAGTCGTAGGCAATTTGCTTAGCGGCGGCGCAATGATTTATTTTTCATCGAAGCATTATACAAGAATTAGATTTTTGCTTTTTTGCTTGCTTGCAGGGTTGAGTTGCGTACCGTATATAATCGTATTGTCCGTTTCAATGGGAATTGCCGACATTACGCTTTTATACAACGTGCTTTGGGGACTATTGTCGTCGGTAATAAGCATAGTACTTTATTTCCCGCTTGTCATTTTGTTTGAAGCGATATTCAACACGACGGACGATTTCAGGCTCGACGAGCTTTGCCGTCTTGACCAGCCGCTGTTAAAGCGTCTTGCAAGCGAAGCGCCCGGCACGTTCAATCACAGCCTTGTCGTAGGTAACCTTGCGGAAAGTTGCGCTATCGCAATCGGCGAAAACAGCAGACTGGCGAAAGCGGCGGCGTATTATCACGACGTAGGAAAACTTAAAGCGCCGATTTATTTCATTGAAAATCAATCGAATTACAATCCGCACGACGAGCTTATTCCCGAAGTCAGCGTCAGTATGATAACGTCGCACACTATGTTCGGCGAAATACTCAACAAGCAATATCGTTTGCCGGAAGAAATTTGCAAAATCAGTTTGGAGCATCACGGCACTTCGCCTGTCGGATATTTCTATCAAAAGGCGCTTTTGCTCACCGAAGGCGCGGCGGACAAAGTAAACTTTTCTTATCAAGGACCGAAACCGTCGTCGAAAATTTCGGCAATTATTATGATTGCCGACACTGTCGAAGCGGCAACGAGAGCATATATGCCGCCGACGAAAGAAGAATTCGTTCAACGTATAAACAGTCTTGTCGACGACAAACTCAAACTCGGGCAGTTCGACGAGTGTCCGATAACTATGGAAGAATTGACAGTTATTAAAAATACGATAGTAAACGTTTTGCCGAGTATTCACCATTCGAGAGTATCGTATGGCGAAACTCCGTCAAAAAAAGAAAATAAAGAGAATAAGTAAAAATGACAGATACGGTAAATTTTTCAAACGTCCCTCTGAAATACAAGGGGATTATAAAAAAAGTTTTTAAAGGCACTGCCGAATATTTCGGCATAAATGGGATATTCAGTCTTGAAGTCGTGTTCCTTGATGAAAGTGCAATGAAAGAACTTAACAAAAGTCAAAGAAAAGTCGATAAAACGACAGACGTACTAAGTTTTCCGTCGCTTGAAATAGGTCGGCAGTTTCCGATAAAAGCCGAAACGCTCACGCCGGACGTTTTTGACGGAAAGAGATATTCGCTCGGAAGCATTGCTATATGTCCTGCGGTTATGAAGTCGCAAGCCGCCGAATATGGACATTCGACCGAAAGGGAAGCCGCGTTTTTGGCGTCGCATGGAATGTTGCACCTTTTGGGCTTTGACCACATGAACGAAGACGACGAAAAAGAAATGAGAGAACATCAAGAAAAAATTTTAAAGCCGCTTGGCTTTGTGAGGTAAAATGAAATCGGGATTTATTTGCATTGCGGGACTTCCCAACGCGGGAAAATCGACGCTTATCAATACGCTTGTAGGCGAAAAGGTTGCCATAGTGTCTTGGCGACCGCAGACCACCAGAAACAATATTTTAGGCATACTTAACCTTGATGACGCGCAACTTGTGTTCGTTGACACCCCCGGTTTCCATAAGCCTAAAAATACGCTCGGCGATTATATGAACAAAACCGTTACGACATCGGTCAAGGACGCCGATTGTTTGCTTTACGTCATTGACGCCGCAAAAGGGCTGACTGAGGCCGACAATGAATTTTTGGAAAATCAAAGAGGAAAGTTGCCGACCATAATAGCTTTAAACAAACAGGACAGCGTTACAAGAGAAACTCTGTTTAAAGTGCTTCAAGAATTAAATAAGTTTGATTTTGTAAAGGAAATTATCCCTGTTTCGGCAAAGAAAGGCAATGGCACGGACGTACTTTTGGAAGCGGTTAAAAAAATCGTTCCCGACGGAGAAAAACTTTTCCCTGACGATATGTATACGGATAGGACGTTGCGGTTTATGGCTCAAGAAATCATACGAGAAAAGGGGCTTTACTTGCTTGACAAGGAAATCCCATATGGTTTAGGCGTTGAAATAACCGAATTTAAACAGCGCGAAGACAAACCGATAACAGACGTATCGGCAGATATAATTGTCGAAAAGCAGTCGCACAAGGCAATAGTTATAGGAAAAGGCGGAAGTATGTTGAAACAAATCGCGACAAATGCGAGAGTTGACCTTGAAGAACTTATCGGTACGAAAGTGTTTTTGACGCTTTACGTTAAGGTTAAACCCGAGTGGCGCAACAGCGAATATTTGATGCGTGAATTAGGCTATGACGTTAAGGACGTAAAATAAGGCGAAACGATTTATTGACTATTCAAAAAGAGCAATAGATTTCCGATCAAAATTCCGAGAGTGTTTAGATTTTAGCGATTAAATTCATAAAAGTAAATATCTAAAAATATCTAAACCGCACGTCTTGAATAAAAAACATAAACCGCACGTCTCGAATAAAAACATCGGAACGGTAAATGCTATAATTATGAAAGACAATAAAGATATGATGTGGAAATTGTTTTGCAAAACGGGGAAAATAGGCTATTATAGTTTATATAAAAATTTAAGCGATGACGAGTGACGGAAAAATAACGGCGATATGTTGCAAATGTATCGATTATAAGGAAAACGACAAATTGGTGACACTTGTTTCGGCAGAATGCGGACAGGTTGTTGCCACTTTAAAAGGCGTAAAAAAAGTAAACGCAAAACTTAAATACGCCGCAATGCCTTTTAATTTCGGTGAATACACGCTTGTGGGAAAAGAAGGAAAGTACATAGTATCCGATTGCAATCAGATTGAAAGTTTTTCTGAAATTTCTTACGACATTAAGTGTTATTATGCAGGTTTTGCAATTTTAAAATCGCTTATGGATTTCAGCCTTGAAAATACGCCATGCCCGAAACTCGTTTCGGTGGCGGTCAGAGCGTTGAAAGCCCTTGCCATTGACAAAGTTTATCCGACGAGAGTATACAACAAGTTTGTTTTGTATGCGCTGGATTGTCTTGGATACAGACTTGACTTTAAGTTTTGCGCAGTTTGCGGAAAAGAACTTGACGAAGCGTATTTTTCAAAAGACGACGGCGTTATATGCGAAAACTGCGGTTCGTTTTTTAAGACAAAGATACCGCACGAAGTTTTTGAAAACTTAAAGACAGGCGGTACAAGCGTCGACGAAAGAGTTCAGCGCAATACGAACATTTTTTTAAATCAAGTGGTTTACGAAATGCTCGGCGTCAAAATTACGATTTTAGAATAGGTGAATATGAAAAGTATTTTTATGAAAAAAAATATTTTATTGCTTATGTTGACTTTGATAGTTGTTGCGGCTGCAATAACTCTTTTTGCTTGCAATTCCGACAAAACCCCGTCGCTTACCGACGAGTACTACGTTAATCGTAGCAGTGTGGGAGAGTTTAAGGTAGCCAAACTTGAAAGCACTTTACCTAAGGGGTACAAGTTTTGTTACGGCTACAATGGTGATACGTCGGTTAGCAAGTACACTGAGTACGGTTACATAAAAGAAATCGATTGCTTTGTTGTCAGCGCAAAAGCGACGAAATCGGAATATGCTAAGCTCAATCTCGTAAAACGCAATACAAATGAATTATTTTTTAAGAATATAAGTTTTGAAATAGTTCAGATGCAAGTTTATTACGGCAACGTATTTATGATGACTGACGATTCGAAAATCGTCGTTTATGATTTTGAAAATCAAAAATGGATTTACGATAACGACAATCCGCTTTACATTGCCGCAGCTCAAACGAAGTCTATAGCGACTTACGTTTATCCTGTTTCAAAGAATTATTTTGTTACGACCGCTTCGGCAAAAACGTACAATTCGCAATTCGGAACGAGCCTGGAAACCGTTTCCGGTTCAAAGTTTTTTGTATTCTCTTCAAACGGCAATATGGTAGGAAGAATTGAAGTTACGACGTCAAAAATATCCGACGTGGAAGGCTTTGACGGTTACGTCATCGTTAAAAACGCAACGGGTTCGGGTGGCAAACAAACTAGAATAATTACTCTTAACGGATTGACCCAAAAAAGCGAGGCTTTAATCGACCCGTTGCCGAGCGGAGTTTTCGAATATGCTTCGGGTTCTGCAAACGGTTGCGAACCGACGTATTTCGGCAAAGGAAATTTCCTTATTCACATCGAAGAGAGCGGCTCGGAAGATGACTATTTCTATAAAGACGAAGATTCTAAATATTGGAAAGTTTCAAGGTTTTTGTATAATGCGGCAAGCGGAAAGAGAAAGACCTATAAGTCCGACCTTATGTTTTTGTCAATCGAAAACGAATTTTATAAATATAGCTCGTCTAAGACTTTCAATACCGAAAACTTCATCAAAAGCGGCTATTCGTACGTAGGTTTCGGAATGGAGAGAAAGTCGGATAAAACTGTCATATACGACAGATATCTCATCAAAAATAACGTGTCGTTCGAAGATGAGTGGGAGTTTGAAATTGTAACTTCGCTCAGAAAAACTGCGGCTTATCTTTACGAAAGCAGCGAGGGTGTAACGACTGATAAAATTAAATCACTCAGCGTAAACGAACTTGTCAGAACTTACGTCGATAACGTAGGCGTTGTGCAAATTTCCACGGGCGTAGTAAATATTTACGACAACTACGGCAAACTTATAGGAAGAAGCGATAAATACGAATATCAGTCGGCAGCGTATAACAGCGGAGTTATCATATGCTCGATTTTGGACAAAGGCAGTTCGTCATCGACGGCAAGTTTTCTTTACGGTGCGCTCGATAAAAAAGGTAACGTAGTTGTTCCGTTTGAATATACTTCGCTCACAATGTTTACGGGCTATTATGCAATCGGCGAAAAAACCGATGAAAACGGCGTGCACGGTTATTATCTTGTCGGACAAAACGGATACAGTATTTTGCTCGGCAACAAAAACGTGATTGCCGACGATTATAACTTCCACATAAAATCGAACGGAAACGCTATATACAAAACGGGTGCTTACGTTTACTTTGACTATGACGAAGAAGGGAAAAAGATTTTTGGCGTTAAGTCAACCAACATTTCAAACAATAAAAACGTTTTACTCGAAGCAAAATATAATGAAATTACGCTTTTTGCACCGTCGGGAGAATATGGCGTCGTTTATGCAATAGCAAAATTGAACGACGATTCTAATTACGAGGTATACAGGCTGAAATAATTTGCCTAAAACAAAAATGGAAACAAAAGTTATCAAAGCGGAAAAAGGTTTAAAAGAAGGAGCGAAACTGCTACTTGGCGGTGAACTTGTAGCATTTCCGACCGAAACTGTTTACGGGCTGGGCGCAGTAGCGTTTAATGAGGACGCAGTTAAAAAGATATTTAAAGCAAAGGGCAGACCGCAAGATAATCCGCTTATCGTTCATCTTGCAAATTTTAAAGACGTAAATAAAGTCGCAAAGAACGTTCCGCCTGTGTTTTATAAACTTGCAAAAAAATTTATGCCGGGACCGCTTACAATTGTGTTGCCGAAAGGAGATGCAGTACCTAGCGTCGTAACGGCAGGCGGAGATACCGTTGCCGTCAGAGTTCCGCTCAAAAAAGCGGCGCGAAAGCTCATAAAGGCGTCGGCGCCTATTGCGGCTCCGTCCGCAAACAAATCGAAGCACGTCAGTCCGACAACGGCACAAGATACGTTTAATGATATGAACGGACTTATTCCGCTTATTCTTGACGGCGGCGCTTGCGAAGTGGGCATTGAGTCTACGGTTTTGGATCTTACTGCACAAACCCCGACGATTTTACGCCCCGGCTACGTTACAGAAGAAATGCTGCTAAAAGTTTTGTCTTCAGTCGAAAGATTCGGCGGTGAGATAAAGGTCGCAAAGTCGCCGGGAATGAAGTATACGCATTATGCGCCGAAAGTCTATACTGTCATCGCAAAGACTTTTGAATCGGGACTTAAAGAATACGACAGGGCAAAGGCAGAAGGAAAAAATCCCGTTTACATTCTAAGAGAAAGAAAAAGCGACGAGCTTAAAGGTAAAAAATATATATTCGTCGGAAAAACACCGAAAGACGTATCTAAAAATATTTATTCGTCGATGTTGAACGCCGAGAAAGCGTTTGACGAGATAATAATAGAAAATTTCGGAAACGAAGGCTTGCTTGGCTCGGTTATGAACAGAGTCGAGAAATCAGCAAGCAATAAGGAGGTTTAAATGAAAGACTTAAACGTAGTATTTGTATGTACGGGAAATACTTGCCGTTCGCCTATGGCAGAAATTATGTTCAGGCATTTGCTTGAAAGCGAGGATATCGAAGGAATAAACGTTTCTTCGGCAGGCATCAAGGCTAACGAAGGCGCGCCTATTTCGGAATATGCCGTAAAGGCGATGGCTTCAAGAGGAATTAAAGACGCATCTAATCATAGCGCAAGACAACTGACAAAAGATATTTTCAAAAAAGCCGATTTAATAGTTCCGCTCAGCTCGTTCATCGAATCGGACGTTGAAGATATGTTCGGCGAAGATAAAAAGATAGTCGGCTTCGGCTCTAAACTTTTAGGAACAGAAAACGTTAAAGACCCATACGGTCAAACGCTTTACGAATATGACGAGGCTTGCGGAAAAATCGAAACGAATTTGCCGAAAGTCATAAGATACATATCGAAAAACATAAGAAAGATTTAGTTTTAATTATTAAAATTGCCGCAATTAACGTTGCGGCAATTTTTACGTTATTTAGCATTAAGAACTATTACGTTTTAGAATAAGTTCAATTTTAAACAAGATAAAAGACATTTTAGAACAAGCCTTATTATGGTTAATGTTTAGTCAAATTACGTTTGCAATAAAGTCTTATCGTGCTTAGCAATTAGTCATATTTCATTTAAGAATAGGTTAGACTGCATTTTAGTTTTGAACAAGTTTTTTTGTTTAAACTTAAATTTTAAAACAGGTTAACCGTTATTGCAATTTAGCCCCGTTAAAAGCTCTTCAAATATTTTTATATGAAGCTCTTCGTCGAGAATTATTCGCTCTAAAAGAAGTTTCAAATCTTTTTGGTCAAGCGATAAAATTGCCTTTTCGTAACCTGCTATTGCGGTTTTTTCGCCGATTATGTTTGCTTTTAAAAACTCGGCGGGGCAGGTTTGATAATTGACGTAGCTTCCGTTCCAATAAGTTCCGCTTCCGATAACGGGATAGCCACCCAGCTTTACGATTGCGTTTCCAATTAGGTCGTGGTGGTGCATTTCCGATATGGCTATGGCTTCCAACGTGTCCGAAAATTCTTTTGAAACGTACGATTGATAAACGTATGTCATAACGGCGGTGGTTTCGCTGTGTCGTCCACCGTAACTTGGCATAAGTATTCTCGCTTCGTTTAAAGACGGTGTGACGCTAATTTCAGGATACGGCAAATCGGACGATGCTAAAATAGGATTCATAATACCTCCAAATACGCTATAATATATGAGCCTTAAAAGTAAAGTGTTAAAAAAGTATTTAAAACGCTTGTATTTTTAGTGTTATTGTGGTAAAATTCTAGCGTTACGAAGAAAAAGAGGTTTATATATATGTTCAACTTTGATTCGGCTTTGATGGCCATTAAAAACGTTACCAATATGACGTATCAAGTAAGACAAGGTACGCTTATCGGACTTATGGTAGTTATGTTGCTTTTGTCGGTTGCAATGATTATCGTAGTTATGATGCAACAAGGCACAGATGACAACGTTCAGGCAATTACAGGCAGCTCGGATTCTTATTACGGAAAGAATAAGGCAAGGTCGAAAGAAGGCATTTTAAAGAAAATTACGCTCGTTCTCTTTTGTTTGATTATGGTAGTTTCGATTATATTCTTCATAATCTCACTTGTAGAAGTCGGACAAGGAACGACGGTTTAATTTAAGTCTTTAAATTCAAAAGCGACCGATTTCGGTCGCTTTTATAATAAAAAGGCTTTGTTGAAGTGAAGTTTTAGTTGCTAAATCGTAAAAAGGCTTTGAGCTTGCGTCGTAATTGCGTTGCGGCGTGAGCGCTATAAGTCGGTAACTGAATTTTGACGACAGAATAGGACAAATAGAAGGGAAGAAAATTATGGAGAAAGTAGTAGCGACAAATAAAAAGGCTTATCACGACTATTTCGTCGAAGAAACCTATGAGGCAGGCATTGCCCTTGTCGGTTCCGAGGTTAAGTCGATAAGACAAGGCGCGGTGAATTTGAAAGACAGCTACGCCGTTGTGAAAAACGGCGAAGTCCTTTTGATGGGCGCGCACATTTCTCCTTATGAAAAAGGCAGTTTTTTTAATACCGACCCGTACAGAACAAGAAAATTGCTTTTAAACAAAGGCGAAATAAATAAAATTCGCGGAAAAATCGAAATAAAGGGCTACACGCTTGTTCCGCTTAAAATGTATTTTAAAAAAGCTCTCGTTAAAGTCGAACTCGGAATTTGCAAAGGTAAACATCTTTACGATAAAAGACAAACCATAAAGGCAAGGGAAGAGGACAGAAAAATGGAGCGTATCAAAAAAGAATATAACGCGAAATAATTCACTGCTTTTGCAATAATACGAAATATGCATTTAGCCAATAATTATTTAAACGGCATTGTGATATTGTTTAAATGACATTGTGATATTATTTAAACGGCATTGCTAATTTATCTATATAAAATAAGAAAAAAAATTACAAGATATTAAGGAGAAAGTATGAAAAAAGGTACTCAATGCGTGCAAGGCTCATACGCGCCGACAAGCGGCGACCCGAGAGTTTTGCCATTATATCAAAGCACAACCTACGTTTACGAAACAGCCGAGGAATTGGCGCATTTGTTCGATTCTCCGAAATGCGGACACATTTACAGCCGTATTTCAAATCCGACAGTTGCGGCTTTTGAAGAAAAAGTTGCAATGCTCGAAGGCGGAATCGGCGCTATGGCGTGTTCGAGTGGAATGAGCGCGACGATGTTTGCCGTTTTGACCGTTGCGACGGCCGGTGACAATATTTTGAGTTTGTCGACGATTTACGGCGGAACGTATAACCTTTTTAACGTTAC
Organism: Bacillota bacterium; assembly: GCA_028724485.1. Taxonomy (GTDB): domain Bacteria; phylum Bacillota; class Clostridia; order Christensenellales; family CAG-917; genus CAG-917. Next base: position 31,644 of record JAQYCY010000068.1, read on the forward strand.
TCTCAAAAAACTCGGCATCGAAGTAAGATTTATAACGCCTGATATGACGGAAGAGCAAATCGAGAAACTCATCGACGATAAAACGAAAATGCTCTTTGCGGAAACAATCGCCAATCCGTCAATCGTGGTGTTGAATTTTGATTTTTACTCAAACATTTGTCACAAGCACGGTCTTCCGTTTGTCGTTGACAATACGCTTGCGACTCCGATTTTAGTCAGACCTTTTGAACACGGAACAGATATCGTTGTTCATTCTACTACCAAGTATATGGACGGTCACGCGAGTTGCGTAGGCGGCATTATCGTAGACAGCGGAAAGTTCGATTGGGAACACAATCCGCGTTTTAAGGACTTTGTAGAGCCTGATGAAAGCTATCACGGCGTAGTTTACGTCAAAGAGGGCGGAAAAGCGGCGTATATCCTTAAAGCAAGAATGCAATATATGAGAGATATCGGCGCGATTATGACTCCGTTCAACGCATACCTTACAAATCTCGGTTGCGAAACTTTGGAACTAAGAATGGAACGCCATAGCAGTAACGCTCTTGCCGTTGCAAAAATGCTTTCGACTCACGACAAAGTCGAATGGGTGAGATATCCGGGGCTTGAAAGCGACAAATATCACGAACTCGGAATGAAATATTTTGACGGCGGTTTTTCGGGTATGATTGCCGTAGGCATCAAAGGCGGCAGAGAAAAGGCTTGCAAGTTTATGGAAGAACTCAAACTTTTCAGAATTGTAACTCACGTTGCCGACGCTCGCTCTTGTGTTTTGCACCCTGCAAGTACAACGCACAGACAGCTTTCGGACAGCGATCTTGTTGCTTGCGGAATTACTTCAAATCTTATAAGACTTTCCGTAGGCATCGAAAACGTCGAAGATATTCTTGCCGATATTAAACAGGCATTGGAAAAAATTTAGTAAAAGCATAAAGCGGCAAAGCGAAAATCGCCGCGCCGTCGGGAGAAAATATGCCAATTATTATACCAAAAGATTTACCTGCATATGAAAGTTTGCTTAAAGAGAAAATTTTCGTTATGGACAAGGAAAGAGCGGGAACGCAAGACATAAGACCTATCGAAATTGCAATTTTAAATCTTATGCCCACAAAGGAAGAAACCGAAACACAACTGGTTCGGTTGCTTTCCAATTCGCCTTTGCAAGTCAACGTAACGTTTATCGGCACGGCGACTTACAAGCCGACGCACGTTTGCTCTGACCATATGCAAAAGTTTTATCGCTCGCTCGATGAAGTTAAAAACGTAAAATTCGACGGTATGATAATTACGGGCGCGCCTGTCGAAACGCTTGCCTTTGAAGAGGTTGCTTATTGGGACGAACTTGTCGAGATTATGGATTTTGCCGACAAAAACGTAACCAGCACGATTTATATCTGTTGGGGAGCGCAAGCGGCGTTATATCACCATTTCGGGATAGGCAAGTCGGAGCTTTCTAAAAAAATGTTTGGCGTATTTCCGACAAAAGCGGTTGTCGAAAACGATATGCTGTTAAAAGGAATGGACGACGTTTTTTACATTCCCAATTCACGTCACACCGAAGCGGACCAAGCTGCCATTGAAAAATGCCGCAGGATAAAAATTCTCGCGCGTAGCGACGAATCGGGCATAGCTATCGCCAAAACTCATGACAATAAAAAGTTTTTCTTTATGGGGCACGCCGAATATGATCGCGATACTTTGAAAAAAGAGTATTTGCGTGACAAAAACAAGGGATTGCCAATCGAAAAACCGAAAAACTATTTTATCGGCGATACCGAAGAAGTCAACATGAGTTGGAAATCGACCGCAAACTTGCTCTTTTACAACTGGCTTAACTATTACGTCTATCAAGTCACACCGTTTGAACTTTAAATTGCTTGATAAGTAATAAGCATAAAGGCACAAAGCGCCGCAACTATGTTGAGACAATGTGTTTTAAAGGCAGTTTCCTTTGCCACCGGTTCTTATAAACAAACCAAGTAACGTTGCTACAATTAGTGGGTTTATAAGTGTTAAATAATAAGATTACTATAATATTCTCACCAATGTAATTTTAAGGAACAATGTCTTTAATACTATATAACGATAAATACTTATAATTTATTTAGATAACAAAAACGACCTTAAAACAGTGGTCGTTTTTGTTATTATAAGACGTATCCGCTATTATAACAAGTTTTTGTGTTTGATACATTTAATACTTTATTTTTAATCAATAAAAAAAAGAATTAGCGTAGATAATTTTAATCTTTTGTGTTAAAATATAAATTAAATAAAATATGAAATGGTTTGTGTTTGACACAAAAAGGAGCGGATATGAAAGTTTGTATTTACGGAGCGGGGTCGCTTGGAACGGTGCTTGGCGCATACGTTGCGAAAAGCGGCGAGGCGATTGACCTTGTCAACAGAAACAAAGCGCATATTGCGGCGTTAAAAGAAAAGGGCGCGACTATAACGGGAAAGGCAAATTTCACCGTAAAAGTAAACGCAATGTTGCCCGAAGAGATGAAAGAAAAATACGATATTATTTTTCTTATGACAAAACAGCTCAATAACAAAGAAGTTGTCAAAAACCTGACAAACTTCTTAGCTGACGACGGCGTTATTTGCACAATGCAAAACGGCTTGCCGGAGCATAGCGTGTCGGAAATTATCGGCGAGGACAGAACGTACGGCTGTGCAATCGGCTGGGGAGCGCAAATGACAGAGGCCGGCGTAAGCGAGCTTACATCTGAGCCTGACGCACTTGTGTTTGCTCTAGGAGCATTGAACAAAAAGGCGCAGCAAGACGAACATTTTAAAGAGATTGTTCGATTGCTGTCGCTTATGGGCAAAGTCGAAGTCGAAGATAATTTCATCGGCGTGAGATGGTCAAAACTTCTTGTAAATTCGGCTTTCAGCGGAATGTCGGCGGTTCTCGGCTGCAATTTCGGTGAAGTCGCCGACAATAAAAAGAGCAGACTTTGCGCGCAAAGAATCATCAAAGAAATTATTGACTCGACAAGAGCGGGCGGAATTAAAATCGAGCCGATTCAAGGCAAAGACGTTGTTAAACTTCTTGACTATCACAGCGCATTCAAAAGAAAGCTGTCTTTTGCAATCATTCCTATCGCAATCAAAAAGCACCGCCTTATAAGAGCAAGCATGTTGCAAGATATTGAAAAAGGCAAGCCGTGTGAAGTTGAAGCAATAAACGGTGTAGTTAGCGATTATGGCAGAAAAGTCGGAGTTCCTACGCCTGTCAACGATAAAGCCGTTGAAATTATAAAAGGTATCGAGGAGGGCAAGTATAAGCCGAGTTTCGACAATCTTAAACTGTTCGACGACGTGCTTAAAGCTAAGCGTTGACAAGTCATTGTAAATATGAAAAACGCCGTTATTGCATAAGCAGAAATTCAAACTGTTTGTCGTAGCGCATAAAGCTAAGCGTTGACAAGTCATTGTAAATATGAAAAACGCCACTATTGCATAAGCAGAAATTTAAACTGTTTGTCGTAGCGCATAATGCTAAGCGTTGACAAGATACAATAAAAAAAGATAAAAAGCACTCCAAAGTAGTAAGTTTACGTTCAACTGTGGGGTGCTTTTTAAAAGTAAATTTTTTTATTTTGATTTTCAAACGGTTTTTATTTTAGGATATAATTTAAAGCCTTTTGCATATTGTGGCGATTTTTATTCGCTTTTACTTTTTTCGCTGTCATCGTTTACCTAAAAACAAATTTCCTAAAAACAAATTTTCGATAGTCCGGTTTCCCATAGAAGCAAAAAATGGTAAATAGCAGCTGAAAAATAAAAACGTTGTTGCGGTGTTTAAAGCCGAATTATGTTGCAAATAGAAAAACACAAGATATAAATAATCTTGTGCTTTTTCATTTTTGCAGTTTTTTCGCAATGTAAAGACTGTGGACTTGTCGATAACAAATACGCACCATTTACGCGGAAAATAAAGATTGCTTTTTCATAGAGCTGTGACGCGGCATTGGATGCAACGTCACGTTGCCGGTGGACTTGTCGATAACAAATACGCGCCTTTTACGCGGAAATAAAGATTGCTTTTCCATAGGG
>JAQYCY010000069.1:0-9599 GCA_028724485.1 Bacillota bacterium
TATTGTTGTTTAAGTCTGAGCGACTTGCCTTCGTAATGGTCGTCGGCAGGATACAAAACCTTAGAAATCGATTCTGCCATTGCCTTTGCGGCGGTCGCTTTAACGTATTCGCCGCGGCTGAACATAGTCATATCGAAGTCCATAGGAGCTTTTGCCGACCAAAGTCTTAATCTGTTTACAGCCGAAGTTTCATAGCCCGAAACGTTAAGGTCGTAAGGAACGGCAAGAACGGTCATAGGCTCTTTTATACGAACTTTAAGATTTCCGTTTTCCCAAGTTTGTTCGACGGTTCCGCCGAAATTGACTTCGTAAATGTCCTGCATACGAGGGTTAAGCCAAACGCTGCCCATTTTAAGCCAATCGTCAGGTTGTTCAAGCTGCCAGCCGTCAACGATAATTTGCTTGAAAATACCGTAATCGTACATGATGGAGAAACCGCTTGCGGCATAGCCTAAGGAAGTAAGCGAGTCCATATAAGCAGCTGCAAGTCTGCCGAGACCGCCGTTGCCCAAACCTGCGTCAGGTTCGAGTTCGTAAATCTCTTGCATATCGAATCCGAGTTCCTTTACCGCATTTTCGACCTCGCTCATAATGCCCATATTGAAGATATGGTTTTTAAGCGAACGGCCGAGCAAAAACTCCATCGACATATAATAGACTTGTTTCGCATTCTTTTCGCGAACGGTCTTTTTGAACGTAGACCTTGCTTGCGTCAATTTTTCTCTGACGACGATACAAACCGATTGATAAATCTGTTGCTTTGTCGCTTCTTCTTGCTTAACTCCAAAATAACGGGCAAGCGTTGATACTATTTCTTTTTGAAATTCTTTACTCGTAGTTTTAAAAGTGTCCATACTGTTTTCCTTTATTTAGAGGCGCAATGCGCCGTGATTGCATTAAATCTCTTTATAGATGTCGATATACTTCTTTGCGGAGCTAAGCCAGCCGAAGTCTGCGCTCATAGAATTGGCAACTGCCTGATTCCATTTGTCCTTGTCGCCGAACGTTCCGACCGCACGCCATACGGCGTCGAGCATATCGTAAGAGTTGTAAGTCTTGAAAGTAAATCCTCGACCCAACCCCGTTTCTGCGTTAAACGGGATTACGGTGTCTTTAAGTCCGCCCGTTTCTCTTACAATCGGAATCGAACCGTAACGCATCGCAATCATTTGCGACAAGCCGCAAGGTTCGAACTTCGACGGCATCAGGAACATATCGCTGCCTGCATAAATCTTAGATGCGATATCCTGCGAGAACTTAATAATCGTTCTGACTTTTGTCGGATATCTGCTTTCGAGATTGCGAAGCATTTCTTCATATTTCCAATCTCCCGTTCCGAGAACGATAAATTGTAGATTTGCCGCCAAAATTTCTTCAATAACCGCGGCAACCAAATCCATACCCTTTTGCTCGGTAAGACGAGTTACCATTCCGATGATAGGCTTTTCGGGGTCGAAAGGCAAATCAAGCATTTCGCAAAGTCCTTTTTTGTTTTCGACTTTATCGGCGATAGTGTCAACGCCGTAGTTTTTAAACAAAGCCTTGTCCGTCATAGGGTCGTAAAGTTTGGTATCGATTCCGTTCAATACGCCGCGCAATTTAAAGCTTCTGTTTGAAAGAATAGAGTCAAGTCCGAACGAATAGAACGGATGCATAAGCTCTTCTGCATACGTTTTGCTGACGGTCGTGACTCTCGCCGCCGATTCGATGCCGCCTTTCATAAAGTTTACGCAGTTGCTGTCTTCGACAAGCGAACCTGCGCCGAACGGCAATCCGAGAATATCGTCGATAAGACATTTGTTGTACTTACCTTGAAACTCGATGTTATGAATTGTAAACACCGTTTTGATTTTCTGATATTCTTTTGAATAGCGGTAGAAGCAGTCCAAAAATACAGGAACCAAAGCCGTTTGCCAGTCGTTTGCGTGAATAATGTCGGGAACGAAATCCATAATCGGCATCGATTCGAGAATAGCTTTCGAGAAGAAAGCAAATCTTTCGCCGTCGTCGAAATGTCCGTAAAGTCCGTTCCTTTTGAAATAATATTCGTTGTCTATGAAGTAATAAGTTATTCCTTCATAGACTGCCTTAAACACGCCGCAATATTGACGACGCCAACTAAGGTCGACAAACGTCGAACCTTCATACGCCATAAGGTTTTGAAATTGGGCAGGAATTTCCGTTTTGTAATACGGAATGACGACTCTTACGTCGTGACCCAATGCTTTAAACGCTTTCGGAAGAGCGGCGGCAACGTCGCCAAGTCCGCCCGTTCTGATGAAAGGACCTGCTTCTGAGGCTGCAAATAAAATTTTCATACCTACTCCTTTAAGCTATACTACTTTTCCTTTTACGATTACGATAGGATAGCTTTCAAAGCCGGACAGTTCTCTGCCCGATTGTACGATAACGTTCTTATCTGAAATAACGTAATTGAGTTTTGCGTTTTCCATAATAATTCCGTTTTCCATAATAATTGAGTTTTTGACGACTGCGCCTTTTTGAACTTTGACGCTACGGAATAAAATGGAGTTTTCAACCGTTCCGTCGATTTCGCAACCGTCTGCAATCATACTGTTTTTAACGACAGCGCCTTCCATATATTTGGTCGGCTTGCTGTCCTTAACTTTTGTAAGTATCGTCGAATTGCTATAGAATAATTCGTTTCTGATGTTAGGATCAAGAAGTTCCATGCTGTGCTTGAAATAGACAGGAATTCTGTCGATAACGGCAACGTAGCTCTTTACTTCATAACTCATAATATAAAGATTGTCCAATTCCTTTTGAAGAATTTCCTTTTCAAAATCGTATGCGCCGTGAGCGTATGCGTTGTCAATCAAGGAAACGAGCAAATCTTTCTTTATATAATAGATGTTAAGATCTGCAAGTTGTTCGTCAGGATCGGAAGCGATAGGATAACGAAGGTCTGTTATTCTGTCGTTTTTATCGACGCTAACGACGTACTTACGCGGATTGATTTCCGTTGTCTTGTGAGTAAGGACCGTAATGTCCGCGCCCTTTTCGAGGTGGAACGCTTCGACTGCGTCAAAATCGATATTGAACGCAATGTTGCTGTTTGAAATTACGACGTACTCTTCTTTGCTGTTGACAATAAAGTTACGAAGCGAATAAAGAGCTTCGATTGCGCCTTTATAAATATCGTGAGAAGAGTTGAGAACGAACGGCGGGAAAACCGTTAAGCCGCTGTTCTTTCTGTTAAGGTTCCAGTCACGGCCCATACGGATATGGTCCATCAAAGAATTGTAATTATTCTTTGCGACGATGCCGATTGTCGTAATGTTTGCGTTGACAAAGTTGGACAAAACAAAGTCGATAAGACGATATCTGCCTGCAAACGGCAAAGACGCCGTCGTGCGATGAAGCGTGAGATCATTCAAATGACTTTCGTTGTCAGATGCGAAAATAACGCCCAATGTATTGTTATTCATAATCAGCCTCCTATCATTTTGTCGGCAGGTACGATTTCGCCGGCCTTGACTTTATAGTTCGGAGCAATAACGCTGATTTTCCATTCGCCTGCTTTTGAAGGCGGTTGTGTTTCTCCGACCTTTGCATTTTTTCCTACGACGGCGTTCCAGCCGACGATGGAGTATCTTACGTCCGCGCCCTCTTCGATAACGGCGTTAGGCATGATGATTGCGCCTTCAACGTACGCGCCCTTGCCTATCGTGACCGAACCGAAAAGTACCGAATTTTTGACTGTTCCGTAAATCATTGCACCTTCCGTTGCAAGAGATTCGCTTATCGTTGCGGTGTCCGAAACGTAGTGTGGCGGCTCTGCGGTGTTGCGGCAATAAATCTTCCATTTGTCGTCACCGAGATTAAGTCCGCTGTTTCCGTGAAGAATGTCCATGTTTGCTTCCCAAAGAGACGAAATCGTTCCGACGTCTTTCCAATAGCCGTCAAATTGATATGCAATCATCTTTTGGTTATCGCCGAGCATTTTAGGAATGATATTCTTTCCGAAGTCGTTTTCGGAAGTTTTGTCCGCTTCGTCTTCGATAAGATATTTCCTGAGTTTTTCCCAAGTGAATATGTAGATACCCATAGAAGCCTTAGTGCTTTTCGGCTGTTTTGGTTTTTCTTCGAATTCATAAATCTCGCCTTTATCGTTGAGGTTCATAATACCGAATCTCGAAGCCTCTTCGATAGGAACGTCCAAAACTGCGATTGTGCAGTCCGCGTGTTGCTTTTTGTGGAGTTTGAGCATATCTGCATAGTCCATTTTGTAGATATGATCGCCCGACAAAAGTACGACGTATTCAGGGTCGTAACGGTCGATAAAATCGATGTTTTGATAGATAGCGTTTGCCGTACCTTTGTACCACTCGCCGGATTTGGCTCTCATAAACGGTGGAAGAACAAAAATGCCGCCGTTCAATCTGTCAAGGTCCCACGGTTGACCGTTACCTATATATTGGTGCAATTCAAACGGACGATATTGCGTAAGAACGCCTATCGTGTCGATTCCTGAATTGACACAGTTTGAAAGCGGAAAATCGATGATGCGATATTTTGCTCCAAACGGAACTGCAGGTTTTGCAACGTCATTTGTTAAAACTCCAAGTCTTGTGCCTTGACCGCCCGCAAGCAGCATTGCGACACATTCCTTTTTCATTCGGTTCATAATTAGTTCTCCTCCTTACCATATTCAGGCTTTAAAAACATAACCGTATTTGCGGGTATATTGATTTTAATCGAGCAAGGATAACCGTGCGACGGTTTCTCGCTTGCATTGAAAGTCGGACGTCTTGCCTCGTCGCCGCCGTACTTTTTAAGACTGGATATAAGTTCGGTCTTGTACGGCACGTTTTCAGGAACGCCCATAACGTATTTATTTCTTCTGACAGGCGAAAAGTTGACGATACAGATAACGTATTCGCCGTTCGCCGCCTTTCTCATAAACGAAATTATATTTTGTTTGAAATCGTCGACGACAATCCATTTGAAACCTTCTGGACTGCAATCGAGTTGCCAAAGCGCAGGATTTGCAAGATAGAAAGCATTGAGGTCTTTCACCCACTTTTGGCACATTCTGTGTTTAGGATAATCGAGAAGTAGCCAATCAAGTTGTTTTTTATAATCCCATTCGATAAACTGTCCGAACTCCGAACCCATAAAGATAAGTTTCTTGCCCGGATGAGCAATCATATAGCCGTAAAAACTTTTAAGCCCTTCGAACTTTTCGTCGTAGCTGCCCGGAATTTTGTCTATCATAGACTTTTTGCCGTGAACGACTTCGTCATGCGAAATCGGCAAAATGTAATTTTCCGAGTATGCATAGCTAATCGAGAAAGTAAGGTCGTTATGATTGTCCTTTCTGAAAAACGGATCAAGTGAAATATAATGAAGACTGTCGTTCATCCAGCCCATATTCCATTTAAAGCTAAATCCCAAACCGCCGTCGTATGCAGGTTTTGTAACCATAGGATAAGCAGTCGATTCTTCCGCAATAGACAACGCGCCTTGATGCTTCGACAAAATCGCCGAATTCATTTGCTTTAAAAAGTCCTTGGCTTCGAGATTATAGTTGCCGCCGAAAGCGTTTGGCGACCACTCGCCCTTTTCTCTGCCGTAGTCGAGATAAAGCATAGACGCAACGGCATCGCAACGAATGCCGTCTATATGATAGACGTCAAACCAGAACATAGCGGCGGAAATAAGGAACGACTTGACTTCGTTTTTGCCAAAATCATAAACCTTTGTTCCCCATTCTTTATGCTCGCCTTTTTTAGGATCGGCATATTCATAAAGCGGCGTGCCGTCAAACATGGCAAGTCCGTGTTCGTCTTTCGGGAAATGCGCCAAAACCCAGTCGAGAATAATGCCTATTCCGCTGCGGTGGCATTTGTCGATAAAATTCATAAGGCCGCTCGGCGTTCCGTATCTCGAAGTAGGCGCAAACATACCCGTAACCTGATAACCCCACGAACCTTCGAAAGGATATTCGGTGAGCGGCATAAGCTCGATATGCGTATAACCCATCTTCTTGACGTACGGAATAATTTCGTCAGCCATTGCTTCATAGTTGATGAAATTGCCGTCGGCATATTTTTTCCAACTGCCGAAATGAATTTCATAGATATTCATCGGACTGCTGAAAGGATTATAATTTTTGCGCGTTTGCATCCATTTGTTGTCCTTCCAGTGATATTGGGAAATGTCGTAAAGTTTCGACGCGTTTGCAGGCGGAGTTTCAAAGTGAAGTCCGTACGGGTCCGATTTAAGCACAACCTTGCCGTCAACCTGAGTTACGGCATACTTGTAGGTCGTATATTGTTTAAGCCCCGGGATAAAAAGCTGCCATACGCCGCCGTCTACCCATTGCATCTTGTTTGCGTCGTTGTTCCAATTATTGAAATCGCCTACGACTGAAACTCCTTTTGCGTTTGGCGCCCAACAAGTGAACAACCAACCGTCAACACCGTTTTCGTTTACACGATGAGGCGAAAATAATTTGTGCGCCTCATAGTTCGTACCTTCGTGAAAAAGGTACATCGGAAAACTGTCTTCTTGTCTAACCATTTGGTTTCTCCCGTTTGTTCTTACGATAATATTTCAATTCATTATAGCAAAAGTAAAAAACTAATTCAATAGAACTAATCAAATTTGTTATTCTTTTTTAAAATTTATCAAAATTTGCAACTTTTCAATTTGCACTTTTGCCGATTTTATCAAATTTAACGATTTTTTTGAACAATTTTTCACTGTTTTTGAAAACAGAATTTATATCGTTTTCTATTTTCGACAATTTCTCCTTTTTATCGCTTAGAGCGACTATTGTCGAACCGCTTCCGGACATAAAACAAGGACAGCCATATCGATTTACAAATTCGAACACGTCCTCTATTTTACCGTTTAATTTAACCGCCGCTTTATACAAATCGTTCGGCACTTCAAAATTGTCCGAATCCAAAATCAAATTTTCAAGCACGTCGGTTATGCTGAATTTTTCCCTTTCCGTTTCGTCGCAAAGTCTAAATGCGTCTTTAGTCGAAACAGTTCCGACTTTAACAAGCAATGCAAAACGCTTCAGCGGCGGCAAAAAACTTATTTCGTCTCCTGTTCCCTTTACCCTTGCAAAACCGCCTTTAAACATAAACGGAACGTCGCTTCCAAGCGACTTCAAAAACTTTTCGCCCACTCTCTTGCCGCTTTTTTCAAGGTATGCGGCAATCGCTACGCTCGCCGTTGAGCCGCCGCCCAATCCGCCGCCAAGCGGAATTCTTTTCACAACTTTTACGCCGCTGGTAATGTTGTGGGCAGCCAAAAGGTCTACAAGATATTTTTTGTAACGTTCAAGTTCGATTTCCCCCGTCATATCTTTGACGACTATTTCTTTTCCCGAAAAATCGAATTCGTCGCATAAGTCGATCGAATGAAAAAGACCGTCAAGCGTGTGCAAATCGCCTGCCGTCCCCGTAACTTTCAATCCGATATTTATCTTTGCGTTTACCTTGACTTTCATACCTATCCTTTAATTCATCAACAGTATAGCATAAAAAAAAGCGAAAAGTTATACTTTCGCTTTAATTAGTAGATATTTTGCTTTTGTTTTAATTGTTATTTTTTAAATTTACCACATTTTTTGTCGAATTAAGTTTTATAGTGAAAACTGCGACACAACGGCAAACAAAAATAATTCAAACGGTATAGTAAAAGCTACCGCCGTAAAGACGATAGCTTTTAACGTTCATTGCAAATTCATAGTAAAACCTTGCTCTTTCGTTTTAGGCCGATTGCTTAAAACCGAAAAGTCTTAAAGGCATCTGAAATAAATCACTCTTTGACCCTCGGTCAAAACTTGCGGTAATTCGTTTTGCGACAATATTTTGTCGGGCGACGCGCTAAACGCTTTTGCGACGTCCCAAATCGTATCGCCCTCACTTGCTATATAAACGGAAATCGTCGATTCGTTCACGGGCTTTATTTCGCCTTCCGTCACTTCCGAAATGACCTTTAACGTTCTCGACGTAGACGCTTCGACTTTGAAATTGAGTTTTGCCGAAATTTCAATTTCTCTGTCACGTTTTATTTTCGGCGCAATTTCAGTCACGACGCCGCTTGCCGTCAAGTTTTCACTGCCCGTCAAATCGGCATTGAACGACGTCGAATAAGGAATTTCAACCTTAACGGAATTAAATCCGTTTTCATCGCTATAAATAACGGTCGAACAAACAAGACCTTCAATAAACACCTTTCCGTTTTCCGCCCAAACCTTGGCGACGTTATTGCTTGCGTTCACAGGCGACAATATTTCCCTTACCGCAGAACGTGACTCGGAAAGTTTTGCGCTGTCAGTCAATTTGTCGTCAAAGAGCAAAGTTTTGTCGAATTGCGAATATTCAAATTCGCTCCTTGCCACCGCTATTTCGCGGTCAAGCATAAACACGTCGCCGACTACGCTCGTTTTCTTTTCGACGTAAGAGCATACTTTTGCCGCAACTAAGGCTTCGAACTCGATTACGTTGTCCCCCTCCGTGCCGCTTATTATAATTCTGACGTTTTTCACTTCGGCGTCGCAAGAGAGCGAGCCGACCGAATCGACGTTGATTTCAAGATCTTCGGCAAACGGCATTTCAAACACCGAACACTTAACCGTGTCGGCAAAAGCATACGTTACCCTTGCCGTAACCGTGCCGCCCAAATATGCGACGTTTTCACCTGCTTTTAGTTCGGTTATCGCTACGACGCAATCGGTAGACAAAATCTTTTTGACGTCGCCGCCTATAGAATCATCACCCGTCACGACAAACTCTTTTCCCGTGCAGTCGGCAAGCGTCTTTACTGCAACTTCCGTCTTTTCCGCATAACATTGTTCGGGCGTTTCAACAAGGCAATCGATTTCCTTCTTGACCGACGCAAAAACTTTAATTTTTACGACCGCCGAAAGCGTCAATTCGCCGCTTGTCGATACGTCCGTTTCGATGACTTCCGCCCTTCCGCTGACCATTGCGCCTTGTTTGACGTCGGCATTTAATTTTTCTTCGAAGTCGGCAAAATAGTCAAGACTGCTCAGTTCGTCACTGTCCGATATAAAAGTAAGTTTAAACGTTACTCGTCCGCTAAAATCGATTTCACCCTCGTTTGCGATTACGTTTACGGCTCTGCCGTCCGCTACCACCGATAGCACTTTTTGAACGTTGCTTCCGTCGGATAACGGGAGTTTCAACTCGACCACTCTGTCCGCTTCGGCGACTTCCTTTAAATAACTTGCGCTCACGCTCTCGTAATTATATCCCATACAACCTCCATAGCTTGATATAAATTATGATGAACGCCGTTGAGTTATGCTTTTCACCGAAATTTTTTCGCCGCTTTTTACAACTGACGCGCTTTGCCGTCGCTTTCAACTCGACTTTCCCATATCGGATTTATATCTTTTGCCCTACCGCTTTCACTATCGTTTTTAACGCCGTTCAAAATACCGTGCTTTGCCGTGCTTTGCGCAAGTTTAAATTCTTTCAATTCGGTAATAATCCATATATGAGAGAAATAGGAAAAAATTTGAGCGAAACAAAAAAACGAGTAGAATTGCTTAAAGGCATAAACGTGCTTATTAAAGTGAACGAAGGCAG
>JAQYCY010000070.1:0-9219 GCA_028724485.1 Bacillota bacterium
ATTCCGGAACTTGCAACCGATTATATTCAAATGATGCAATCGAACGTCGACAGTTTAAGAGCTTTTCTTTAAACTTTTCGGCTTTTAATCTATCGACAATCAAGATAGACACAAAAACGTAATGCCGACAAAAAAACAAAAATCCGCCGAGTGAATCGCTTTCACACGGCGGACTTTTTATTTAATTTTTGTGGTTTAGTTTTTTGTGTAAATAAGTCTAACAAGCCAATCGCCGCTTGAATTGCCGCTGTTAAACATATTGTTGAGCGAATTACTGTCGGAGCTTATCGTAACGCCGCTTATGTCTATAAGGTTTATTGCGCTTCTCAAAAGAGCGGCGTTTATGCTTGTGCCGTTGATAAACTTATAGTTTCCTGCTTTAAGCACCACATATACGTTCATTCCTCTTGCTTCGCTTTGCAAATAGCTATGTATAAGAGCGATTGCAAGTTCGGTTGCGCTGTCAATTCTTCCGTCGCCGACCGCATAATCGCCGTCAAGGCAAGAGGTATCATAACTGCCTTTAAGGTAAGATTTGTTCACCTTGAAATTGTAAACCGAGTGAACGTCAAGACTGACGCCGACCGAAGTAGGATACAACTGCAATACAACGTGCTTTGAATCTTCGCCCACAGAGTAGACGCAATCGACGTTTCTTTCAACGTGTTTCGACGCCGCCATATCGTTTTCCGATTGGAACAGATAATTGTGATAATAATGCTCGACGCTGCTTCCGCTCGATTTTGCGCTCGTCCAAGTTATATCGAACGAATACCATTCTGCCTCGCCGTTTTCGTCGGCGTCGATTAAGGCTTTATTCCAAGCGTGATTTCCGCCGTCTCCCGTTCCTACAACTCTTACGGCTTTTATGTTTTCAAGTCCGCAAAGAAGAACGAACGCTTTTGATATTCCGTCACATACGGCAAGTCCGTCCCAAACGATTTTCCCGTCTTCTTCTTTTTGACCAAACACACCTTCGAGATAATAGCAACTATATTTCAAAGCCTCTTGCGTCGGCATTGAAGAATTAGCCGCTGTGTAGTCGTAAACCACGTTTATAGCAAGCCAATCGCAAATTGCCATGACTTTTTCAAGGTCGGTCATAGAATCGGTGCAAATTTGTTTTGCTACGCTTCTTGCTCTTTCATAAACTTCTTTCACACTCGTGCCGTCAGAAACTATCGGTTTATATCCAAACGATACGGCTCTCCAAAGCGCATCCGAAGTTTTTACCGAGTAACTGTATTCGTTGTTATCGATAGGAAGCGCACTTCTGACTTTATACTCGTCATAATTGTATCTTATGTCTACACCTTTAAAATCGTATGCCGGATCTCTTGTCCCCTGTTCGGTCGTTGACGTCGTAGGTTCTTTTATGGCTTCATCGCTATCGTTGTAGTTAATATGCAAAACGTTGCCGTTTATACTATATGAAATCGGCATACTTCCGCCGCTGTAGTAGTTGCAAAGTATTTCTCGATAAATCTGTCCGAAGTTTGCGGAATTATATCCGAGCGATGGGTCAATGTAAAAATCTAAACCAACCGTATCATAGTTTGCCATAACGTAACTAAACGCGATGCACGCTTCGATATGGCTTGAAATATATCTATTGTAGCTTCCGCCTTCCCACTCGAATTTATCACGACAATAACTTGCGACGTTGCCCCATCCGCTTGCAAATCGGAATACGTTTTCGGTGTTCGACTTGACGTTTCCGATTATTGCGTAAACGGCATATTCCATATTCTTAGTTGTAGACGGAGTGAACGTAAGCGTCTTCGCCGTTTGGTCTACGTCATAACCATATACGCTGTTGACCTGTGTTCCATTGACGTACCAATATACAGGGAGCGTTACGTTTGCGCTGTCGACAGGCTTCGTTATACTTGCCTTAAACACCACCTCGGTTGCGCTTCCGTCCGTTTGTTCGGCATTGCCGCTTAAAAGTTTGACTTTCGTTTGCTTTGGAGCAAACAACGTTTTTTTAACCGTCCAATTATAAGTAGCTTCCTTATAAGTGCCACTAAACGTATCTGTCAATTCGTTATAATAATCGTAAACGACTACCTTGATTTCTCCGCTGATAACGTCGGCTGCAGGTTCCGTCGGAGTGAATCTGTACTGCAAAATTCCGCTATCCGTCACTTTGCCTTGTTTTATAAGCACTCCGTCGTTAAACCATTTTATATACTCTGTACCCGCCGTGCTGGTTTTGTTCCAATCGGCGGTAAGTGTGATTTCGCGTATTGACGAAGCGTGTTGAATAGACGACGCCGCGCCGTTGTCATCCGTCAAAGTAAGATTTTTGACGAGCGCCGTTGTCGATTTAAACAAGAACTCGCGCCACGCTTCGACGCCGTCGCATTTAAGTCTTATAGCATAACGTTTTCCCGCTTCTTTCGGCGTAAAACGTAATACTTTGCTTGTTTGTCCTTCGATGACGGTGAACGTATCGTCCGCGCCGTCAAGTTGCGCTTTTGTGAAGTTGTCGTCGGAAGTCAATACAAACCACTGACAATCAGGGTTAGGATTTGTTCCTCCGATACTTTCTTTGAACGTAAGAGTAATCTCTTCGCCGGATTCCGCAAAGTAATAATCGTTTGTGTCGAGTACACCCGATGCTTCGACTTTGAAATCGGAGCCGTCTTTAATGAACCCCGTAGGCTCGTCTATTGTAAGATATCTCGTATCGTACCTTCTGAAATAACCGTAGTTTACCTCGTTCGACGTAAACTTCAAGCCGGAATATTCCATAACAGCATAAACGGTTGCATAATATCCTAACTCATTGTCGGCTTTTACGGTTGCGGTAAGACTGTCTGCAAATTCCGCAAGTTCACGGGTTTCGCCGTCTTTCACCTTTCTATACCAAGTAATTATTCTTTCTTTAGGGACTTCGACCGTGCCGTGAGTAAGCGTAAATTTGATTTCTGTCGGCTCACCGTCCGATTGATATTGGTTGAGCTTGCCCTCATAGTTAAGATTAAATTCCTTTACGGGAGCGTAAGTAGCCGTTATAAATACGCTCTCTTTAAGTCTTCCGTCCGACGTCTGAACGGTGACTTTTGCGTATCCGTCTTTGACGGCTTTAATTTTACCTTTTTCGTCAATCGTGACGACTACGCTTCCGTCGTTAAGCAAATTACGATTTTTGTCAACCGTTTCCGCCTTAAACTGAATTTTTTCCGTTCTCGATTTCGGTTTTACGGTAACCGACAATTCAAGCGTTTCTCCGACAATCATAGTTATATCGGACGGATTGTCGATTGAAAGAGAAGTTATCCTCGTTTCCCAAAGACCGCACGCCGAAAGAGCGCCAACCAAAAGCGCTATCATAGTAAATATCAAGATAAATCTGACTGCTTTTTTCATAATTCCTTACTTTGGCGGCCTTTATACCGCCTATGGTTATTATTGTTTGAATACGCCTTGCCGATAATTCGAGCAAAACGTATCCGTGAACGTTAGACTTCAACTGAAAAATTGTAGCAAACATTATTAGTATTCTATTTAATATTTATATCATTTTTACAAATTGTTGTCAAGAAACATATCTTGTGCTAAACTTAGCCTATGGAAAATTGTTTGTTTGAAATTAAAACAAAACTGCCTATATCCGACGCATTAAGTCTTCCGCCGTTATCCCTTGCTTTTATCGGTGACAGCGTTCAATCTCTTTATGAGCGTTCACAAGTCACGATAGGTAGCGACTTGCCTACGGGGAAATTACACACGATGGTTACGCAAAAAGTCAAAGCCGTTTCTCAAGCGGAAAAAGTTGCTCGCTTAATGGACAAAATGACGGACATAGAAGCCGACGTTTTCAGACGAGCAAGAAACTCAAAAATTCACACAAGCGCAAAACACGCCGAAATCGGCGAATATCGATATGCCAGCGGCTATGAGGCAGTTTTAGGTTTTCTGTATCTCACAGGGCAAACGGACAGACTTTACGAATTCTTGCAATAGTTTTCGATATGCCGCTTATCCTGACGTTTAAGTCAAAATTATAGACTTGCGAATCTTTATGCATTTGTCGCTCTTTATGATTTGTTGCTCTTTATGCGTATGTGACACTTTGTGAGTTTCGTGTCATATCCCACACCGACAACATACTTATGACAACACATCGCAATAAAACAAAAAACCAAAGAGGTTGATATGATAGTTTACGGAAAAAATGCCGTCAGAGAGGCTCTTGGCGGCGATACTCCAATAGAAAAACTCCTGATTGAAAAGGGAAATTTCGACAAAAGTTTAAATGAGATAATAAGACTTGCAAAACAAAAGGGCGTTCTTGTTTCGTTTGTGGACAAGCGCGCTTTGACGGAAAAAGCAGGCTGCCCTAATCATCAAGGGGCAGTTCTTATAAAAGGCGAATTTGAATATAGCTCGGTCGAAGATATGTTGAGTCTTGCAAAATCAAAGGGCGAAAAAGTGCTTTTGATAATACTTGACGGCATAACCGATCCGCACAATTTGGGTGCTATTTTAAGAAGCGCAGAATGTTTCGGAGCGCACGGCGTGGTAATATCTAAGCATCGTAGCGCGGTTGTAAACGGCACGGTCATAAAAACGTCGGCAGGAGCTGCCGAACACATTATGGTTGCAAAAGTCACCAATATCAACGATACTATAAGAGAGCTTAAAGAATCGGGGGTTTGGGTTTACGCCACCGATTTCGACGGCGACGCCCCGTCAAACGTTGACTTAAGCGGCAATATCGCTATTGTCATCGGAAGCGAAGGCGAAGGCATAAAACGACTTACTAAAGAGCTTTGCGACGGCACGCTAACCATTCCGCAATTCGGAAAGGTCAACTCGTTAAACGCTTCGGTGGCGGCAGGCGTAACGCTTTATGAATGCACAAGACAAAGACACTGACACAAAAAACAGTATGGATTATTTCAAACTTAGCGATGAAGAAATTTTAGACCTCGTTTTGACGGGTGATGATTTTGCGCAAGACGCTTTATACAACCGATATAAACCTCTTGTCATCACTTTGTCGCACGGTTTTTTTATCAAAGGCGCAAACAACGATGACCTTATACAAGAAGGTATGATAGGGCTTTTTAAAGGCGTGCGTTCATACGACAAAACAAAAGGGGTATTAAAAAGTTACCTAGCCGAATGTATAAAAAACCAACTTGCCGATGCGATTAAAACCGCCGACCGCCTAAAACACAGTTATTTAAACGATTACGTTTCATTTTCGTCCATAAACGCCGATGACGGCGAAAGAGGCGACGAGCGTTTTTCTTCAAACGATTTAAATCCCGAAGAAGTGCTTTTGCTCAAAGAAAACGACGGCAATTTTTTTGACGAATTCGCCGAAAAATTATCTCCCGTCGAACTTAAAATTCTTTCGCTCTATCTTGACGGTAACAGCTATTCGGAAATTGCAACGACTGTAGACCTTTCCGTAAAAGCCGTGGACAACGCTCTTCAAAAAATCAAAAAACTCGCAAAGAAACTTTACGACTGATTTTTTTTGTCCTACTGCCTCATTTTCGATACTCTGCCGCTTGTTCGCTCCTTTATCATAATTAAAAATTTAGGTCAAACCGCCTTTTTTGCTTTACTTTTTTAAAATTTTATAAGATAATATTAAAGCCTATAAAGGCAGGCGAAAGCCAATCCTTGCCCTTTCGGGCCAAAGACCATAAGGAGGTAACGATATGAATAAGTATGAAATGCTCTACATTATTCAAAACGACGTCGACGACGAAGTCAAAAACAAAATTGTCGAAAAGTATTCAAAGCTCGTTGAGTCATTGAACGGTACGGTCGAATCGGTTGACAAATGGGGTACTAAAAAGTACGCTTACAAAATCAACTTCAAAAGCGAAGGCTATTACGTTTTGATGAACTTTACGGCAGCCGATACTGTTCCGCAAGAATTGTCAAGACAACTCGGCAACGATGAAAACGTCGTAAGAGAAATGATTATCAGAAAGTAATCGAGGAGATAACTATGAACAAAGTTTTCTTAATCGGAAATTTAACAAAAGATCCTGAGCTTAATCAAACTACCAACGGAATTGCTTATTGCAGATTTACTTTGGCTGTTTCGAGAACGTACTCAAAGGACGGCAGAAGGGATACGGATTTCCTCAACATCATCGTTTGGCGTACCCAAGCCGAAAACTGCGCTAAGTACCTTAAAAAGGGTTCAAAAGCCGCTGTTGTCGGAAGTATCCAAACAAGCAGCTACGACGGTAAAGACGGCACAAAACGCTACACTACCGATATCGTCGCAGAAGAGGTTCAATTCCTTTCGACAAGAAATGACAATGACGTAAGGGAAGAGTCGAATGGCTTTGATGATTTAAAGCCGGTCAACGACGATGACCTTCCATTCTAAAAGGAGATTTTATGGAAGAAAAGAACGTTCGCCCTCAAAAAAGGGTTCCTAAGAAAAAAGTTTGCACTTTCTGTGTCGAACACGCTGAAAGCATCGACTACAAAGACGTTGCAAAACTTAGAAAATTCATCACTGAAAAAGGAAAGATTTTGCCACGTCGTATGAGCGGCGTTTGCGCAAAACATCAACGTGAACTTGCTACCGCTATCAAGCGCGCAAGACAAATGGCATTGCTCCCATACAGAGCTGACTAATTAAAACTTAAATATAGAGGCATAAGCCTCTATATTTTTTTAGGTGAAATATGAAACTTCCCCAAAACTATGACTTACTCGAAACTATTGATTTGAAAAGCGATAAAAAAAGTAATGCCTTGGTGCAGGCAATTTCCATTGTGCTTTACGTACTGTTGTTCATAGGCGGCTACTTCACAAAAGATTTGACCTTTTTTGCGTATCTTCATTTTAAATACATAATCTTTAACGTGCTTATCGCCGTGATAGGTTCGATTGTCTACATAACGTTGCACGAACTTACGCACGCCTTATTTATCAAAATTTTTGCGCCGAAAAGTAAGGTAAAATTTGGATTTACTGCAGGTATGGCATTTGCCGCGTCAGACGAGTGTTTCAAAAAACTCCCCTATCTTGTCATAGCCTTAGCTCCCCTCGTCATTTGGACGCTATTATTGCTCATTCCTTGCCTGCTTGTGCCGACGATTTATTTTTGGGGCGTCTATTTTGTGCAAATGCTCAACGTCGCAGGAGCGGCAGGCGACTTGTACGTTACTATAAAAATTTTGAAAGCCCCGAAAAACTGCCTGATTATAGATAATGGTGTGAGTATGGAAGTCTACGTTTCAGACGTTTTCAAAGCCGAACTTCGCGCTAAGGCGGCAAAACAAAACGGCGAGCATTTCAGCCCCGACCCAAACGACGTATTTTTGGATAGAATAATAGGCGACAATAAAACACCGAACGCCGAAAATAAAGACAATTTCGATTTGTATGGCGATACGGTACCTGAAAGCGAAACAAACTCAAGCGATACATCTAAGCAAAACAAAAAAACAAGCGATTCTTCAAAAACAAACAAAAATACAGCAAACGCAAGCGATGTTCCGTCAAGCGGTGACGAAAACCGCCCTAAAACGCTAAACAAACAAGAGGCTAACGTGGGCAGAAATTTTCCTAAAACAGAAGAAAGAGTAGCCACGATAAAGCAGGACGATGATAAAAATTAACTTTATATCTTTATATATATCACCTAATAGCCAAAACTAAAATATCCGCTCGTCTCATTCGCCTTAAATTTCAAACTTAACCTACAATAAACCTTTACGAAAAACCCTTCGCTTTAGCGAAGGGCTTTTTGACTTTTTAAATGCTTTAATATTATAGAGCCAAAAATTTTTTAAAATGGCAAACCAATGATTTTAGTCAATATTTTTTATCATAATTGCATTGCCAAGTCGCAAACTCTTTTTTAGTCGTATTAAATTTCTACCAATCTTCGCGGTGTGAAATTTTTATATCGTCGTAATATTCAAAATACTTTTTCTTCCACGCTTCGGTTTCTCTTTGCTTTCTGCGTTTTTCGGCAAGTTCGGCAGGCGTAAGTTCTTTTTTAGGCGCAACTTCCTTTGTCTTGTCAAGCGGTTCCCAAAGCGGAAGATAACCTTCCTTTTTTTCTTCGCTCATTTCTTTTTCAACTTCTCCTTGTTTCCGTCCTTGTCGACTATATAAGTATTGTCGAGTTGAGTCCGCAAATTGCCGACAACACTGTCGATATATTCGCGTCTTAATTTTTGATGCTCGGTCTTTTCCTCGTCGGTGAGTCCTTCTGCCTTAGATTTTCTTGCAAGGTGATTTAATCTTTCAATATCCATATTAAAACTCCAAATGCTTTATTCCGTCTTTTTTAGAATAACGATACAAAACCATTTTGTTGCCAACTGCGCTTATCGCTTCCGCACCCAATTTTTCGGCAATTACGTTTATGAGTTCTTTTGCGTTCATATCGCAGTTGTTTAAAACGGAAACCTTTATAAGTTCTCTGTTTTCAAGTGCATCGCTAAGCTCGTTTAAAACGTTGCCTTCGATACCGCCCTTTCCTATTTGAAAACACGGCGCAAGTCCGTTTGCCTTGCCGCGTAATATACTTCTTGTTTTACTTGTTATCATTCCGTCCTCCAATCTATCGGTTCAATTCCGTTTTTTACTAAAAATTCGTTTGCCTTTGAAAAGTGTTTGCACCCGAAAAAGCCGTTATATGCAGACAACGGTGACGGGTGCGCTGCGCTCAAAACCAAATGGTTTTTGTTTGTTATAAACGCCGCTTTGCTCCTTGCGTTTGCTCCCCAAAGCAAAAACACTATCGGCTGCTTTCTGTCGTTGAGCTTTTTGATTATGGCGTCGGTCAAAATTTCCCAACCTTTTCCGCTGTGCGAATTCGCCTGACCTTCTCTTACTGTCAAAGAAGTGTTTAAAAGCAAAACACCTTGCTTTGCCCAACAAGACAATTCGGGACTTGTGTTGTCGATATTCAAATCGTCCTTAATCTCTTTAAAGATATTGACAAGCGACGGCGGCGTTTTTACACCCTTAGGAACGGAAAAACACAAGCCTTCCGCTTGTCCCTTTTCGTGATAAGGGTCTTGCCCCAAAATTACGACTTTTACTTTTTCATAAGGCGTAAGTTTTAAGGCGTTGAATATATCGTTCATCGGCGGATATATCGTCCGCGAGAAATATTCTTTTTTCAAAAATTCTCTGAGTTTTAAATAGTATTCGCTTTTAAACTCGTCACTTAAAACTTCGTCCCAACTGTTCTGAATGTTTACCATATCT
>JAQYCY010000071.1:0-19543 GCA_028724485.1 Bacillota bacterium
ATCGTTTAGTTTTATTTGATATACATTATAATCATTTTTCATTGAAACCGAGTTTTAAAAACAAAACCGCCTATTTGATTGCAAAATAAAAACCTGCGTTGCAGGTTCTTATTTATCGTGTAAATTTAGATTGGTAACAGACGTAAAATTCTTCCGCTTACAATAACCATTATCATATCGACAATCCATAAAACGATTCCGACGCCGAGAAGACGGATAATGCCTGCAAGAATTTTTCCTTCTGAGAATCTTGTAATCATACCAAGCAACCAAGCGGTTACGGGAATGATCGCCAAAATGATGCTAACGATTCTTGGTAGACCAAAATAATCTTTTGAACCTTTTGCCATATTTCATACCTCCATAACTATATTATACTACACCCAAATCAATAAGTAAATACTTAATTTTTGATTTTTGACTTTAAAAAACACTTTCTATCGACAACCGATTTATATGTTTTGAACGGATTTTTCAAAATTACTACTTGCCGACCGATTTATATTCGCAAACGTCGCTTGACGGTTTTGCAAGCAGTTTTTACACGCAAAACGACAAACTAATCGAAACTTCCCCAACTGTCGCCCCACTCCATATCGACTATAAGCGGAACTTTAAGACTGACGACGTTTTCCATTTCATATTTTACTATTTGCTTCACTTGTTCGAGCTCCGATTCGTCCACCTCGAAAATAAGTTCGTCGTGAATTTGAAGCAACATTTTTGAATTGAAGTTTTCGAGTTTCTTTTCAAGCGAAATCATAGCGAGTTTGACGATATCCGCCGCGCTGCCTTGAAGCGGCGTATTCATTGCGTATCTTTCGCTTTGACTGCGTTCAACGAATTTCGGCGATTTGATTCCGTCGATTTTTCTGCGTCTTTTTAAATACGTCAAAGAATATCCGTTTTCTCTTGCAAATTTAATGCTCTCGTCAAGATATTGCCCCACCTTAGGGAACGTAGCGTAATAATTGTCTATATATTCCTTTGCTCGTTTAACGCTGATGCCGACGTCTCTTGCCAGACCGAAATCGCTTATTCCGTAAACTACGCCAAAGTTGACGGCTTTCGCTTCTTTTCGCATTGCAGGCGTTACTTCGCTTATCGGCACCCCGAAAATTTTCGATGCGGTTTCGCTGTGAATGTCTGCCCCCACGGCGTATGCTTCGATAAGTTTTTCTTCCCCCGAAAAATGAGCAAGCAATCTAAGTTCTATTTGCGAGTAGTCGGCAGAAAGCAAAACTTTTCCTTTGCCTGCCACAAACGCGCTTTTTATTTTCTTCGAATCTTCGCCGCGAACGGGGATATTCTGCAAATTAGGATTTGTTGACGACAGTCTTCCCGTCGTGGTTATCGTTTGGTTGAAATCCGTATGCACTCTGCCGTTTCTTATTGCCGCTTTAAGTCCCGTTACGTAAGTGGACAAAAGTTTCGCGATTTTTCTGTATTGCAAAATAAGTCCGACAATCGGATGCGCGTCTTTAAGTTCGACAAGCGTTTCTTCGTCGACGGAATAACTTCCCGACTTATTCTTCTTTCCGTGCGGTAAATTTAAAGTTTCAAACAAAAGCGTAGCGATTTGCTTCGGGCTTGCCACGTTTACTCCGCCACCCGACAAATCGGAAATTTCTCTATCTATGTCGCTTAACTTTTTTGAATATTCGACTTCGAGTTTGTCAAGCACGGTCACGTCGATTCCGACTCCGCGCTTTTGCATATTTGCAAGAACCACGGCTAGCTCGAATTCAACGGCAAGAAGTCTTTCTTCGTCGTTTGCAACGAGTTGTTTTCTTTGTTTTTTATAAATTTCAAAAAGAGCCGCCGCGCCTGCATTCAAATTCTCTTTGTTAAATATTTGCTCGCAGTTCTTTATCGGCTCTGAGCCGTAGTAAAGATGACTGCTTATCATAACGTCGAAAAATTCTTTTGCGACAAAGCCTTCTAAATAATACTTTTTAGCGTCGAACATAATTACCTTTTTTGAGCAGTCAAAAATCACGTTTAACGCTTCGCTTACGTCTGCGCCGTCCGAAAACAAGTCTTGCTTTATTTCAAGACGATACTCGCTGTCACAATCCGTCGCAATCGAAATTTCGTCGCCAACGAAAAATGCTATTTCGTTTGCGTTTTCTACAATGCTCCTAAACTTCGCAAAATCAACATTTTCGATTTTAACTTCCTTTTTCTGCGGTGCAAAATCGAGCTTTTTCAAAATGGAAGTCATTTGCAGTTCGGACAAATATTCGGCAAGTTGCGGCGAATAGTCGCCGTCAATCTTCATATCGTCAAGCGTAGTGTCAATCGGAGCGTTCGTGTCGATTGTAGCAAGTTTTTTCGACAAGTATGCGCTATCTTTGCCTTCCCTTATCTTTTCGCCGATTTTGCCGCCTATTTCGTTTGCATTTTCAAAAACGCCGTCGAGCGATTTGTACTTAGCCAGCAAATCCATAGCGGTCTTTTCGCCTACGCCTTTAATTCCCGGAATGTTATCGGACGCATCGCCGCGAAGAGCCTTATAATCTATAAACTGTTCGGTCGAATCGAAGCCCAAAGTCCGAAGATAGTCTAAATCCACTTTTTCAACGTTAGATACGCCGACTTTCGTCCACATTATCGTCGTCGAATCGTCTACAAGCTGAAAACTATCGCGGTCGCCCGTCACGATGACGGTAGGCTCGTCGAATTTTCTTGCGAGCGTTCCGACCAAATCGTCCGCCTCGTAGCCTGCAAGTTCAATCGTGTAAACGTTGAGCATTTTGAGAATTTTTTTTATCGGCTCGAACTGCATTTTAAGTTCGGGGTCGGTTGGCTTTCTCGTGCCTTTATATTCGGCGTACATATCGTGACGGAAAGTTTTTGTCGGCGCATCGAAAACCGCCGCTATATGCGTAGGCTTTTCTTGTTCGATGAGCTTGAACAAAATATTCAAAAATCCGTAAATTGCGCCCGTATACTGCCCCTTGCCGTTATTCAGCGTAGGCAAGGCGTGATAGGCTCTGTGCATAATGCTGTTAGAATCGATTAAAATGATTTTATTCATCCGTTTCCTCTATATACTTAGCCACCGAAATACAAAGTTTTCTCAGTTTTTGGTTTTTAATTTGGTGAAAATCGATTTGCGGCGAAAGTCTGATTTTCTCTTTTATGCCTTTGAGCAAATCGCCTATCTCAAAAATTTGAAAACGGTCGATTTTGAGCGTCAGAGCGATTAGTTCAACAATAGACAACATACACTCGTCGTCGGAAAGATTTTCATTGAAGTTGCTTTTTATAAATTCTTTAAGTTCGACTATGTCGGAAGTTCTTATAATTCTGGTTTCGTCCAGTTCGTCAAGCATTTCGTCATAAGGCAATCCGACAAAATAGTCGTCGAATAAATTATTGTCAAACGGCTTAATATAATACTTTTTGCCTAAATAACCGTTCAAAAACCTAAGTCCGTCAAAAAAGCCCACTTTCATACAGCGATTTATATTTTTCGGAACAAAAGCAATCATTCTGCCAAGCTCCTCAGACGGAATGATATACTTTACGTCCACGTCATATTTAATTTTAACTTTTCTCGGTTTGGTACTTGTGCGAATTGCAATTAAATCGGTGTAACCTTTTGAAGCTATAAGATTTATCGGCATATTGTCATAAATGCCGCCGTCAACGTATTTGTTGCCGTTAAATTCATAAAAACCATAAAGCGGAAAAGTCGCGCTTGCGATAAAATAATCGACGATATTCTCTTTGGGCATATCGTCCGTAAAAAGTTCGACGGGCTTACGCTTGTTTACGCAGTAGGTCACACAACCGCATTTCATTTGCGAACCGAGCAACCTATCGGGATTTATACGCTCTTTGACGTATTTTTCCATACGGTCGCCGCTTGTTTGCACAAATTTTAACGGGTGCCGCATAAGTCTTAGCGTAGCAATAAGATTTTCTTTTTTAACCCCGTTTTCGGAAACGCTTTCGGCAAATGCGTCGTCAAGCGCAAATATATTAGAAATTCTGACACTATGCCAGAATTCCTTTAAAACTTCAAGACCGTCCTGAGCGAGTATTGCGGCGTTCAAAGCTCCGATACTCGTGCCGACGACGGCGTCAAAAGAGTACCCTGCTTCATACAGAGCCGTCAACACTCCGACGTGATATGCGCCTTTTGCGCCACCGCCCTCCAAGACTAATCCTTTTTTATTCAACTTACACCTCAAAAAGGCAATTATTAACGAACCCGTTTAACCGCTAAATTATATAGCCACCAAGTTGTTAAAATGCTAAACCAATCAACTGCCAAACCGTTTATTCAGCAACTATACGTCGCTTTTAAGTTTTTGTTATTAGGTATATTTAAGCGACTTAAACGGCGGTTTTGCCGTTAAATTTTTACAGCTGCGAACTAACTTTAAGCCATATCGTTTATTCAGTTAAGCTACTATATCACGATAATCGCGACTGAGCGTAGGGAACAAAGTGCAAGTGGTTATAATCATAATGACTGCCGATATTCCCATAAGAACAAGATACGGTCCGTATCCGCTAAGCGACCAATTCGAGTTGCCGACCGTAAACGGAATGACGCTGTAAATCATAGTGAACAAGCCGAATAAAACGGCAATCACCACACCGACTAAAATCGTTATTGCAACGTTTTTGTTCGCCGAAACAATATCTCCGTCACCGGACACGTTAAACGTAGGGTGCTTGATGTCAACTCTTATAGACATACAAGTTAGCGAAACGACAAGCATCTCGGCTATAATGAATATGCAAACGATGTCCACGCCGTCGACGACGTTTTTAAACGCAGGACCAAATGCGATTCCGACCACCAAGCAACTTAAAAGCGTCGATGCCGTTGCGACTATTCCGTACATAAACAATTTGACCAACACCTGATTTCTGTAAGACACAGGAATAATTTTGGTGTGATAAAAACAACTGCCCTCTCTCGAAACCGTCGTTGAGGCAAACGAAACAATAATTGTTATAAATAAGGTTATGACCATAAGCGTAAGCCCCGGAACGATAGCTCCGCCGACGGTATTTTGTCCGTATCCGACGGCAAGGTCGTTGCAGTAATAAACCATAACAGGCGCCGCAACTGCCATAGCGAGATATTGGAACGAATAGTTGAACGAACGGAAGATGAGCAAAAACTCACGGCGAAAAAGTGCCGAGAATTGCGAACGCTCGACAACTTTGCAATTTGTTTTTAAAGCCGCCTTTTCCGTTTCTATTCCGTAAAGAATAGTTTTGTAATAGCATTTTGCGGTTGTAAAATATGCGCAAACGGCAAGCACCGCTTCCATCAATACAACGTATAAAATGTGAAGAAAAACTTGTCCTGCTCCGCCTTTAATTTGTGAATAAGCCAAAATGTCGGCATAAAATCTGAACGGATAGCAGTTTGTGGCAAAGTCCTTTATGCCCTTAGTCACTTGTGGCGAGAAAAGGGTGATATTGTTATTTTGAATAAATTGCAAAATCTCGCTGAGAATTTGCATATACAAAATGAAACCGCCGCAAAGCAACAAAATGAGAAGTATCAAGATAAACACGAACTTGTCTTTGACGTGATTTACGATTTGCATAACAGGAATTGCTATAAGATTTGCAACTAAAAACGGCACAAGCGAAATGAAGAATATAACTATAATCGAAAGAAAATAGTATAGTGCGTTGTAGTGCATCAAAACTCCGAATATGATATAAAACGGAAATAGCAATAAGAAGCAAATCACCATATTCGATATAAAGCAGTATATCGATTTTGCTATAAGCACTTCCTTTCCGCTTACAGGAAATCTGAGCAAAAGCTCGTTATCGCCCGAAAAGTAAAGATTTTTAACAACGTTACCCGTTCCGATAATCGTAAGACCGATGAGCGCAATAAACGTTACCAAAACCAAAAACTCTTTACCGAGTTGTCCGTTATTTACGAACATATCGGTAAGAAAATAAATCAAGGCAACCAAAACACCGTAAAGTAAAATTGAAAACACGATGTTTAAAAATCTTTTTATATGTTCTTTTGTGCTTAACACGTTGGTAGAGCCGAACCTTGCTTTAAGGTCGAGCTTAAACAGCGTTAAAATTGTATTCCACATAATTTAGTCCTCGTTAGGCTCTTTTGTAATTTCGGCGTCTTTTTCGGCATTTTCGACCGTTTCTGCCTTTGCGGCTTTATCCTTTTTTCTAAACAAATTTTTCAATTTGCTTTCCTTTTTCTTTTCAGGTTCTGCGCAAGGAGCTTCTATGTTTTCGTTTTTGGCGTCCTTATTTTCCGTCACGTCCACACTCTCGCCTACTTTGCTTGCATAATCGATTTCCTGAGTTTTTTCGTCAGGACGAACGTCGGACATTTCTTGCGCGCAATAATCGTCGAAAAGACGCTTTTCGTAAGTTCCCGTAATTTTGAAGAATCTGACTTCGAGGTTTTCTTGGTTTTCGGGATTATCTTTAAGGTCAAACGTATCGATAAGTTTGCCCTGATTGATTATTGCTACTCTGTGGCAAAGTTTCTTAACAAGGTCAAGGTTGTGCGACGAAAAGAAAACGGTGTTTCCTTTTGCGCAATGCTCTCTCATGTGAGCAATAATTTCTGCGGTCGATTGTGGGTCAAGACCCATCATCGGCTCGTCCAAAACCCAAAGTTTAGGTTCGTGAATAAGAGCCGCAATGATACAGATTTTTTGTTTCATACCGTGCGAGTACGATTTGATTTGTCTGTTTGCCGCCGCTTCGAGCTTAAATATTTTAAGGTACTTTTCAAGACGTTCTTTTCTTATATCGGTCGGAACTCTGTAAAGGTCGGCAACGTAATTTACATATTCGACGCCCGTAAGTTTTTCGTAAACCGAGTGGTTGTCGGGAACGTAACCGATATTATATTTAGCGTTTATAGGGTCTTTGGCAAGGTCATAGCCGCAAACCTCGATTGAACCTTCGTCGAAAGGAAGAATACCCGTAAGGCATTTTATCGTGGTAGATTTTCCTGCGCCGTTTTGTCCTAAAAAGCCGAAAATCTCACCGGGACGAAGTTCGATATTTATGTCGTCGACAGCCTTTCTGTCGCTGTGTGGATATCTTTTTACTAAGTGTTTTATTGTAAGCATAAGTACTCCTTGATTTAAAAGTAAACGTTATTCTAATAGATTTTATCACCAATAGCCTCGTTAGTCAATAAAATGACGTGATTTACAGCTATTATGAGCCAATCTCACCTATATAAAACAAAACAAACCGCGTTTTAATTGGGTACGATTTGTTTTATTTTAATTTTTTATTTTATTTCCAAACGTTAGTCGCTTTTAATTTTGCTTTGGTTTTCTATCGCCTTAATTAAATGCGTCTTAGTTTTAATTTGCAGAGCAATATTTTCAGCAGCTATACTCCGATTTAAATTTAATTTGATTAAAATTGAGTTTTGATTTAATTCTTGATTTTTGATTTGATTTTCCGTCCTTTATGCGACTTCGCCGCTTTGAGTCAAATCGGGAGAAACATCGGCGTCGTCTGCCTTATGGGCGGCAACAGCTATCGCAACTCCGCTCTCGCCTGCATTTTGTTTTTCGACTTTTTTGCCGCCCTTTGAAAAAATCTTTTTCAAATCCGGTCTTTTGATTTTAAATTTTTTGAAGCTAAGCTTTTTCTCGCTCGCAAAAATCGAAGGCACGATAACGGAAAGAATAGCGAAGATAAACAAAACCACAGTGCCTGCTCCTAACGTATACACGGCAAAATCGCTGACTTCGGTAAGTTTGTTAGCGCAACAAGCCAAAAGCACTAACGACATAAGCGACAACACAAGTTGCGATACGCATAACGGTTTTAAAATTCTGCTCGCTTTTTTCACCTTCTTAAACTTTTCCAGATGCAAAACGCCGAAGTGTTCGAGCGTCAAAAACAACGCGTAGCAAAGGAGTATCGCGCCTATAACAAGCATGAACACGCTGATAACGCCGTTAAAAATTCCTGCGCCTGCGCCTTTAACTCCGCTAAAACTCGCCATAAATTTGAATGCGTCGTACTTTAACTGTTGAACGTTTCCGTCCGATAAATTGACGCTGACTATAATGCAAGGACAACATAACGTTACGATTGTAACAAGACCTAAAATGCACGCCGATATATAACCGATGCCTGTCTTTAACTTTTCCAAAATTCTCCTCCTCGATTCCAACGGAATACGCTATATATAATGCCCGTCAGAAATTTTTTAGAACGAGAACTTTTGTAAAATTTTAGAAAGTTTTACAAAATTTTGATGTGCATATAAAAAACCTTCGCCACAAAAGGCGAAGGTTAATTAAACTTTTTAAATAGATTGTTTTAGCGACTATTTAACGATAAGGCTTTTACCCGTCATTTCGCTAGGGATAGGAAGTCCCATCATAGTGAGCATTGTAGGCGCAATATCGCAAAGGCGTCCACCGTCGGCAAGAGCACCTTCGCTGTCAACCATAATAAGCGGAACAGGATTTGTGGTGTGCGCCGTAAACGGCTTTCCGTCGTCGGCAATCATCTTGTCAGCATTTCCGTGGTCTGCCGTGATAAGGCAACAACCGCCGATAGATTGAATGGCTTCGACAACCTTCTTCGTGCATTCGTCGACTGCCTTAACCGCCTTTTCTGCGGCTTCGAGAACGCCCGTATGACCGACCATATCGCAGTTTGCGAAGTTCAAAATCATAACGTCATACTCGCCGCTCTTAATTCTCTCAACGGCTTTTTCCGTAACTTCGTACGCGCTCATTTCAGGTTTAAGGTCATAAGTCGCGACTTTCGGCGAAGGAATAAGAACTCTGTCTTCGCCCTTGTTCGGAGCTTCGACGCCGCCGTTAAAGAAGAACGTAACGTGAGCGTATTTTTCGGTTTCTGCAATTCTGAGTTGCGTTTTGCCGAGTTTTGCAAGATATTCGCCAAGCGTATTGTCAAGATGTCTAGGCCCGAAAGCGACTTTCCAGTTTGTGAAAGTTGCGTCGTAACAAGTAAATCCGACGTAAGAAGGATTCAAAAATCCCGTATCTCTCGTAAAGCCGTTGAAATCTTCGTTTATAAACGCGCGAGTGATTTGTCTTGCTCTGTCCGGACGATAGTTAAAGAAGATTATGCTGTCGCCTTTTTCGATTTTAGCAACAGGTTCGCCGTTTTCGTTAATGACCGAAGGCAATACGAATTCATCCGTCACGCCCCTGTCATAGCTGTCTTGCATAGCGTCGACTGCCGAGTTAAATTGCAATCCTTCACCCTTTGTGAGCATATCGTATGCTTTTTTCGTTCTGTCCCAGTTTGTATCACGGTCCATTGCGTAATATCTTCCGCAAACGGTTGCGATTTTACCCGTACCCGTCTTTTTAAGGAATTCTTCGAGTTCCTTGACAAAACCGAGACCGCTCTTTGGCGGAACGTCACGTCCGTCCATAAAGCAATGAACGTAAGGCATAACGCCCTCACGCTTTGCCATTTCGATAAGAGCGTGAAGATGGTCGATATGGCTGTGAACGCCGCCCGGTCCTAAAAGTCCGTAAATATGGAGCTTTTTGCCGTTTTGTTTTGCGTTGTTCATAGCCCAAAGCAGAGCTTCGTTTTTGAAGAAGCCGCCTTCCGCTATTTCTTTTGAAATGTGCGTAAGGTCTTGATAAACGACTCTGCCTGCGCCTATGTTAAGGTGACCGACTTCACTGTTTCCCATTTGTCCGTCAGGAAGTCCGACGGCAAGGCCGCTTGCTTGAAGTTGAGTGTTCGGATACTTTGCTTTAAGGCTGTCGATATACGGAGTTCCTGCAAGCGCAATAGCGTTGCCCGGTCCGTTAGGAGCGATACCGAAGCCGTCTAAAATTAAAAGTGCGCAAATTTTTTTCATAGTTTTTCCTTTAAAAAGCAAGCCCGAAGGCTTGCTTTTAATCGTAATTTAAAAATTAGAAATTGACGACCTTTGAGAAGTCTTCTGCTTTAAGTGAAGCGCCGCCGATAAGTCCGCCGTCGATTTGAGGCATAGCCATAAGTTCTGAAGCGTTCTTAGGGTTCATGCTGCCGCCGTATTGAATACGAACTCTTTCCTCTGCGCATTTAGGGCAATAAAGTTTTGCCATAGTGTCACGAACGATTTTGATTGTGTCGTTTGCGTCTTGGCTGGTTGCGGTTTTGCCCGTTCCGATTGCCCAAACAGGTTCGTAAGCGATGACGATGTTGTCAAGCCCTTCTTTGTCGATATCTTTGAATGCTTCGGTGGTTTGACGAACAAGAACTTCTTCAACCTTTCCGCCTTCTCTTTCTTCAAGAGTTTCGCCGATGCAAAGAATAACTTTAAGACCCGCAGCAAGCGCAGCTTTTACTCTTGCATTTACGGTTTGGTCGGTTTCACCAAAGTATTGTCTTCTTTCGCTGTGACCGATGATAACGTATTCAACGCCGAGTTCTACAAGCATCTTAGCCGAAATTTCGCCCGTGAATGCGCCTTTTTCAGCCCAGTGTACGTTTTCTGCTCCAACGTGAATGTTGCTACCCTTCGTTTCTGCAACTGCGGTTGCAAGGTCGGTATAAGGCGTGCAGATAACAACGTCGCACTTTGCGTCCTTAACAAGAGGTTTAAGGTCGGTGATAAGTTGTTTCGTCTCAGCGATTGTGTTGTTCATTTTCCAGTTTCCTGCAATGATAGGTTTTCTCATTTTCTTTCTCCTAAAATCTAATATTGACTGCCTTATTTAAGGCTTTTGGGCTAAACGCAATACGTTTTAAGCCGCTATTTAAATTTCGTTACTTTAATTAAACGACTTATTTGTCGTTAAGGCAAGCGATACCCGGCAAAACTTTTCCTTCAAGGAATTCAAGCGATGCGCCGCCACCCGTTGAAATGTGGCTCATCTTGTCGGCATATCCGAGTTGAGCAACTGCCGCTGCGCTGTCGCCACCGCCGATAACGGTGATTGCGTCGGTTTCTGCCATTGCTTTTGCAACGGCTTTAGTGCCTGCAGCAAGCGTAGGGTTTTCAAATACGCCCATAGGTCCGTTCCAAACAACCGTCTTTGCCGTTTTGATTGCTTCGGCGAAAATAACTTGCGTCTTAGGTCCGATGTCAAGTCCCATTTTGTCGTCAGGGATTGAATCGCTTGCGCAATACTCTACTTCGATTGCTTTGTCGATAGGGTCAGGGAAAACAGGCGAAATTGCGGTGTCGACAGGAAGCAAAATCTTTTTGCCGAGCTTGTCCGCTTTTTCAAGCATGTTCTTGCAGTATTCGATTTTTTCTTCGTCAACCAAACTTGTGCCGACCTTTCCGCCCTTGGCTTTGATAAAGGTATACGCCATACCGCCGCCGATAATAAGCGTGTCGCACTTGTTGAGGAGATTGTCGATAACGTTGAGTTTGTCTGCAACTTTTGCGCCGCCCAAAATAGCAACGAAAGGTCTTGTAGGATTTTCGACTGCGTTGCCCAAGAACTTCAATTCTTTTTCGATAAGAAAACCGCTGACAGCAACTTTTGCATAGCCGTATTGTACGATACCTGCGGTCGTTGCGTGAGCGCGGTGAGCCGTTCCGAAAGCGTCGTTGACGTATACGTCGCAGAACTCGCTCAAAGCCTTGCAAAGCTCTTCGCTGTTCTTTTCTTCACCTGCGTCAAAACGGGTGTTTTCCAAAAGAACCGCTTCGCCGTCCTTTAATGCGGCAACTTTGGCTTTTGCGTCTTCACCGACAAGGTCGGTTGCAAAAGTAACTTTACCGGGGAAAATTTGGTTCAATCTATCAGCGACAGGTTTAAGCGTAAACTTCTTAGGGTCGTTTTTCAAAGCCTTTTCAAGAGCCGCTGCCTTAGCTGCCGCTTGCTCCGATTCAGGCAATGCTTCGATAGTTTTCTTTTCCTTTTTGGTCAAACCGAAGTTTGGCGTGAAGATGTTGTGCGGTTTTCCCATGTGCGAGCAAAGAATGACCTTTGCGCCGTTGTCAAGCAAATACTTGATTGTAGGAAGCGCACCGTTGATACGGTTTTCATCGGTGATAACGCCGTCGACCATAGGAACGTTGAAATCGCAACGAACAAGGCACTTTTTGCCTTTTACGTCAATGTCTCTGATAGTTTTTTTTGCCATAATATCTCCTTTGCGGGTTTCCCCAAAATATTCTTTTCTTTCGCCGTAAATTATAACACACCCGATATGAGTTTGCAAGAAAATTGACGGCTTAAAATTCATTTCGATAAAAAAATATCAATTTGCAATATCTTTACATTTTGCAATATCTTTACTTTTTGCAATACATTTACTTTTTTGCAATACATTTACTTTTTTGCATATTCTTTTTATATTGTCTTTTATTATCTTTACAACGCAGTTTATTGCCCACTGTGCCGATGTGTTGAAAAATTCCATTTTATCGATTAAAAACAATCAAACGAAATTTAAATCAATCAAATATTCGATTTGCCCGTATTGTTAATATTAGTGAGCCGAAAACGTCTTAAAGTATCGCAAAACGGCGTTTTTGTGGCTTTCCGAGCGGCTATTTGTTTGGCAATTCGGAAAAAGTATATTATAATATAAGATAAGGCGACGATATGAAAAATCGCCTGCGTATCTTACCTGCGTATCTTAGTAACGCAAAAAGTCTTGCCATAAGCCGGCAAAAATCAGGAGATAAATAATGAATAAACCGAAAGTCGTATTTACTTACGTCGAAGCGGGAATGGGACACATTATGCCGATAACGTCCATTTCAAATGCTTTTGAAAAGAAATACGGAAAATACGTAGAAATCGTCCGCTCGAAGTTTTTTAGCGAGACGGGTGACAAACAAATGATTAAGTTCGAACGCGGATTCGTAAACGATGTCAAAGCCGCAAATTCGTTTCCGCCTTACGGTTTTTTGGAAACCTTTTTTATGAATGCGATTTCATATAGATTTTTGGGCTTTTTATTTTATCATTGTTACAACGTTCCCGTTGTCAAAAAAGCAATCAAACATATGGAAGAACTTCAAGCGGATATGGTCGTCAGCACCCATTTCTCGCCTACTCTCATTGCCAATAAAGTTAAAACCAATAAGCCGATTATCGTCAGCTATAACCCCGACGTTTATCTTCAACCTTTCTATCGCAACGATGGTGATTTGGTTTTGATTTCTACACAACGCGGTTACGAACACGCTATGAAATATAAAAAGCGTTTCAACAAAGATAATTTCAAATGCGTACCTTTCGCAATAAGAGAAAAGGCATTCGAGCTTTTTGAAAAAAAGGATAAAACGAAAAAGGAATTGGGACTTGACGGCAGACTTACGATAATTTTATTCGAAGGCGGATACGGAATCGGAAAAACGAAAAAGATAGTCGAAATTCTCGCTAAAACCGATATGAAACTGAACGTTATCGCAATTTGCGGAAGCAACGAGAAAGCCTATAAAGCTCTAAAAAAACTTACGCCGAGCGAAAGCATAAACCTTATTGTCGAAGGATTTTCTTCAAACGTTTTGGAATATCTTTCCTGCGCCGATATTTTTATGGGCAAAAGCGGAGCGTCGTCCGTTGCCGAACCTGCGTTTTTCGGCGTTGCGGAAATTATCACTAACTATGCGACGTTTATCGAAAAAGGAAATGCAAAATATTACGTCAAAGACGTTAAAAACGCCGTCGTAATTAAAAACCCTAAAAAAGCCGTCAAAAAAGTGAGAGAGCTTTATGAAAACCCTGCTCTTTTAAACGAAATGAAAGCTAATGCGCTTAAAATTCACGACAAGTACGGAAGCGAAGAATCGGCGGACGCTTTGTTTGAACTTCTCTGCAAGAGATTTCCGAACCTTAAAGAAGAGTACGACAAGGACAATGCAAAATAAATCAGCATTGTTTATAAGAAAAACTTTCCGTATGCGGTAAAGCATACAGGCAAAGCATAGAAGTATAAACCGTTATAAAAAGGAACTTAATCAAGTTCCTTTTTTATTTTCCAATTTGTGATTTGCATTTTTAAATTTTTCGGTTTTTATTAAGTTCTACAATCAAAGTGATGATTCACAACCAAAACGTCAATTTTGCAATCAAAAAAGATAACGTATTTATATTTAAAAGGTTTTTAAAAGATTAAATGTTGTATCTTTTAATTTATATCGTTTTAAATCATTTATACAGTTTTTAATCATTTGTATGGTTTTAAAATACTCATATTGTTTTAAAATATTTATAGTTTTTAATCTTTTATACGGTTTTTATTTATTAGCTTTTACTAATAGCCTTCACGTTTAAAACTTTGTAAGATGACCTTTTTCGTTAAAACCGACGTAATCGGTTTGGCGTAAGGCCTCGTAAACGACTATCGCAACCGAATTGGCAAGGTTTAAAGAGCGAATGTCGCCTATCATCGGAATCCGAAACGCATTATCGTAATTTTCGTGAAGAAGCTCTTCCGGCAATCCCCTCGTTTCTTTTCCGAACATAACAAAATCGTTTTGTAAAAACTTTACTTCGTCGTGACGATAGCCAGCTTTTGTGGACGCATAAAAAAGTCTTGCGCCCTTGTTAAGTTTAAAAGTGCCGTTTTGAGCGGTATATTGCCCTTCGAAATTCTTGTTTAAAAAGTCTTCGAGATTTTCGTAAACTCTTATATCGACGTAATGCCAATAATCGAGTCCTGCGCGTTTTACCGACTTTTCCGATATGTCAAAACCGAGCGGTTTTATAAGATGCACCACGCTCCCCGTTGCCGCCGCCGTTCTTACGATATTTCCCGTATTTTGAGGAATTTCAGGCTCCAAAAGTACTATGTTCATTTTCTACGTCCTTAAATTCATTTAGTTATCTGTGCGCCAAGTTGTCTAAGTTTTTGTTCAAAAAACCGCCGATTGGTAATTTTCCGTCATTTTTGCCGTTTTTATTTATCTGTTTTCTAAATATGTTTTTCTTTTTGCCTTGTACTTTAAATGTTCGATATATTCGATTTGTCTATTTTGTTTCGACTTTTCTTTTTGTCTTATCATTTAAGCGTTCGATATATTTGATTTAGCTATTTTGCTTTATATTTTAATTCGGCAAAACTTAATCTATTTTTAAATCTATCGCAAGCTGATAGACGTCGTTTTTGTTCATTCCCCTATCTCGCGCGACAAGTTTTATCGCCGTCTTTTTGTCTTCGCCGAGTTTTATATAACTCAAAATATGCTCCTCGACGCTAAGTTCATTGAGTGGATTTTTTCTCTCGCCACCGTCTACTATCAAAACGTACTCGCCTTTCGGTTCTTTCACGCTGAAATCTTTTAAAGTCGTAAACTCTACGCCCTCGTGCAGTTTCGTGATTTCCTTTACGACGTACGCCTTTCTGTCGCCGAACGCTTCATACATAGCTTTTGCGTCATCATACAAGTCGTGAGGCGCGCTATATATCGCAATCGGAACTTTTACGCCGACGCAATCGGACAACACTTGAACCTTTTCAGAAAATTTTTGCGGCAAAAAGCCTAAAAACAAGAAACCGCTTGCATTAAGTCCGCAAAGCGCCATTGCGCTCGTTATCGCCGTTGCGGACGGGACTACTTCAACTTCTATTCCCATCTTATGACAATACGAAACGAGAATTGCGCCGGGATCGCAAAGCGACGGCATTCCCGCATCCGAAATAAGCGCGACGTTTTGCCCCGCCAAAATCATATCGACAATTTTATCCTTGGTTTCCGCTTCGTTGAACTTGTGATAACTGACAAGTTTTTTGGATATGCCAAAATGCGTAAGCAGCGGCAGAGAATGTCTTGTGTCTTCGCAAGCAATCACGTCCACAAAGCCGAGAGTTTCGACTGCCCTTGTCGACATATCTTTAAGATTTCCTATCGGCGTACCGACAATATACAATTTTGCCATTATCTATAAAGCTCCTTAAATTCTTCGGTCGGCTCGCCGTCTTCGTCCATTTCGACAAGGGTTTTCAAAGTAAGCCCCACCTTGCCGCCCTTGACGGCTTTAAGCATAAACGTGTCCGCACACTTCGAGCGTTTCGGATATATTAAGGTAAGTTCCTTTGCCTCCAAGCCGTATTTTGCCGCAAGCGCAATCGTTTGCGCCATACGCTTAATTTTGCCTATAACGTAAAACTCTTTGCCGAACGACAACAGTTTTGCCGCAACCGAAACAAAGTCTTCAAGCGTACCCAAATTTTCGGTACGACAGTTGTCGATAACGCTGTCTATTCCGTTTGCCGTTTCGTACGGCGGATTTACGACGACCATATCGAAAGATTGCGGTTTTGCCCATTTCTCAAAATCGTTTATGTCAGAATGTACGGTTTCTATTTTATTTTCCAAAGAATTGAGTTTAACGTTCTTTTCTAAAAGCTCGAACATTTCGGCTTGTTTTTCGACGGCAACCACCTTTGTCGCGCCCCTTTTGCCTGCTAGTAAAATCGAAATGACTCCGCTTCCTGCGCCGAGTTCCGCAATTTTCATTTTAGGCGAAACCTTGCATAGATTTGCAAGCACAACGCTGTCAGAATTGAAACAATAAAAAGATGGATTTTGGACAAGCCGCAATCCACCTGTTTGCAAATCGTCTATTCTAAGATTATTTGGCATCTTTTACTACGTTCACTTTAAGGATTGCAGGAACGTTTGCATAAACCTTTACGGTTACGTTGTAAAGCCCGTATTCTTTGATATTCTCTTTAAGCGCAATTTTCTTTTTATCGACGTCCAAGCCTTGCTCTTTAAGAGCAGCGGCGATTTCCGCACCCGTTGCCGCACCGAACATTCTTCCGTTTTCACCGCATCTTACTTTGACGGTAACTTCGGTCTTGGAAATTTTTTCGGCAAGGACTTTAGCCTCGGCAAGCTCGGCGGCAAGCCTCTCGGCTTCCACCTTTTTCTTATGATTTAAAATATTTACGTTTTGCGTAGTTGCTTCTTGCGCCAAACCTTTCTTTAAAAGGAAATTTCTCGCAAATCCGTCGTTTACTTCCAAAATATCGTCTTTTTTGCCCGTTCCCTTTACGTCGCTAAGTAGTATAACTTTCATATAAATCTCCTGTATTTGCAAAACGAAAGTTTACTCCGTTCTGCGTACAATCATATTTGCTAACAGTTTAACACAATATCGTACGAATTTCAACCTTAACAAGCTAAAAATCACAAAGCAAAACGCTCTATGAATACGTGCAAAAAGTATAGAACGCCAATCTTTGCAAATAATAAAATCGGAGGAATATATGAAAAAAATTTTATGTCATACCGCAAATTGTGAACACAATCTTAAAAACACTTGTTTCGCAGGCGTTATATCTATCGGAGAAAACGCAAAATGCGACTCAAAAATCAAACGAGACGGCGGAGTTCTTGCGCAAGCGTTTGCCGACGTCGAAGCGTCGGAAGAACTCGATAAACTCTCCGACACCGAAGCCATCGTTCAATGCGACGCCGATTGCATTTATAACCGCGACAACGTTTGTACTTGCGACGAAATCGTCGTTGACGATAAAATGCTTTCAACAAAATGCAAAACCAGAATTAAATGCAAAAAATAAAATCGTGTTTATTGCCAAGTGAAAAACAAGCCGCCGATACCTGCGAATTTAATCAATAAAGCCGCGGAACGAAACAATAGCGTCTTTTTGCAAGTCAAAAACAATCAAACCGTCCTTTATTGCAAATAAAAAGCTAACGAAATACCGTGCTTTTTGAAAACAAAACAGGCAACCGCTTATTGCGAATTAAAAACAAAAATGAAAGTGAAAAAGCTATGGGCAAGCCATAGCTTTTCTACTACTCGATTATTTATTCGATTTAATCGGCATTACTTCGTCTTATGTACATTAACTTCGCTTTATGTATAAGTTGCATAGTCGAGTGCCGACAATAACACAATATGATAATGATTTAATAAAGAACTTCCGCCTTTGCAGCCTCTTTTTGCTTCAATTCCTGAAATCTTGCCGACCAATGCGACGTATCGACTTTTTGGCTTTTGACAAGGAAATTAACGTCAATTTTATCTTGATGTTTCCAGAAAAATTCTTCCGTTATCGTTTGGTATCTTGCAACGTATTCCCATTTGATTTTGTCTTGATGATCTTCGATAAACTTTTCGGACAATTCCTGTCCTGCAGTTATATCCGACCAATTGACCTTATTTTCAAAATCGAGAATAAATTTTTCCGAAAGTTTTTGACAAGACGACAAAACTTTCCAGTCGCTCCACTTGAATTTGTCCGCGTATTTTCTTAAAAAGTTTTCGGACAATTTTTGCTTTGTAAGAATAGCCGTCAAATCCAATCTGCCCGTTGCAGGGTCGTTGAATCTATCTATGTTTGCTTCGATAAACGATTCGCTCAAATCTTGTTTTTCCGCAATTATTCTCCAAACGACTTTATCCGCAAACTCTCTTATGAACCCTTCGTCAAGCGACGGGTCTGCGCTTATTGCCGCCCAATCTTCCTTGTGCGATTTAATTATCTTTTTATAATCCTTATCAATACCCATAATTTTCGCTCCTTTTCCATTGCATTTTATAATTCTATCTTATCATAGTGTTTGTAAAATTTCAATACACAATTTTATTTTTTTGCAAAAACCAAGCGACTTCGATTTTGTACTCCTGTTTTCGACTAAGTCGTCATTGCCACGTTAAATCGTTTCATTTTTTTAAATCCGCAAAATAAGACGTATACTCGATTTTATACTTACTGTTCGGAAACAGCATTTCGTGCAAATCGATGAAATAATCGTCCGTCATAGACGCAATAAAATCGCAAACTATCTGGTTTGGTTCGCCGTCAGAGTACGGTTTTTCCTTTTTTGCATAACGATAGCAATCATCGATATTTTCGACGTGGTGTTTGTATATGACTGATTTAACGTCCTTTTTTAAAAGCTGGTCAAGCAATTTG
This sequence comes from Bacillota bacterium, assembly GCA_028724485.1. Lineage (GTDB taxonomy): Bacteria > Bacillota > Clostridia > Christensenellales > CAG-917 > CAG-917. Next base: position 18,844 of record JAQYCY010000071.1, read on the forward strand.
TAATAAACGTCGCGGAACATCGGTTTTATAATTCCGTTATAACGCGATTCGAGGTCTTCGTTTTTATAAATAAACTCGTAGTTTTCTTTCTTTGCGGTTTTCAAAGCAGTAAACGCTTCTTCGCTAAGTAACAGATAGTCTTTTTTGTAGCTATGCTCCAAAATGTCTATCGTAAGGTTGTTTATAATTTCGGAATTGGACTTTCCTATATACTTGTCGGCAAAGTCTATTTCTTTTCTCAAAGCCTTTCTCGCGTCTTGTCTGTCCTTGCCAAGATATGCGATTATGTCGCAAATTCTGACAACGCAGGCTTCGAGCGTCGTAGGCACGAGCTTTCCGCAAGCGTCTTTGTCCGTATAACACTTTTCAACCTTTTTGTCGAACTCGTCAAACGTAATTGCGGCTGTCGGACGATACTCTTTCATCTCGAACTCGCCGTTGTGGCAAAGTATGCCGTCAAGCGTCTGCAACGAAATGTTCCGCAAATACAGCTTGTCCAAAACTCTTACGCTTTGAACGTTGTGATTGAAATATCTGCCCGTATTTTCGTTTAAAAGTTCGCTTAAAAACCTTTCCCCCGCATGACCGAAAGGCGTATGCCCTATGTCGTGTCCGAGCGCAATGGCTTCGATGAGATCGCAATTTAAACTTAAAGCCTGACCTATATCCCTTGCAATTCTCGACACTATCTGAACGTGCA
>JAQYCY010000072.1:0-13013 GCA_028724485.1 Bacillota bacterium
GCGGAGCAGTCGAAGCGGTTTGGCTTGCAAGGGGAATACATCCATATAGAGAAAACCGCGACAACGTTTTCGGATGGGTGGTGAGCGTGACGTATGAAGTTCAGCGTGACGTTGCGCAATCGAAAATACTCAAATATCTTGCGCCGCAATATATCGAAGATATAGTTATGCAGAGCGGAAAAAAGTCGTCGCCGTCATACGGAATTATCGATTATATCGTGGTGCGAAACGCATTCGGCGGACTTAGCAAAATCGGCTTTAAGTCTTGCGACCAAGGGCGAGAAAAGTTTCAAGGCGCGTCGCTCGATTTCGTCTGGTTTGACGAAGAACCGCCAAAAGACATATACGACGAATGTAAAATGCGTGTTTTCGATAAGGTCGGCGATATGTTCGGCACTATGACTCCGCTTAAAGGACTGACGTTTATTTATGAGGAGATCGAACTTAACAAGCACGATAATCCCGAAGTGTGGAGCGAGCATATCGAATGGAAAGATAATCCTTATCTCGATGAAAAAGAGATAGAAAATATGCTTGCGACAACGAGTGACGACGAGCAAGAGTCCAGACGATTCGGACATTTCTTTACGGCGGAAGGCTTGGTGTACGGCGAATTTGACGAAAGTACGCACGTTATCGACCCTTTCGATATCCCGCCCGAATGGCAGAGCGGAATTTCAATAGACCCCGGACTTAACAATCCTACAAGTTGTCATTTTTACGCCGTCGATTACGACGGAAACATATACGTTGTGGCAGAGCATTATGCGGCAGGGCGTGATATAGATTATCACACCGAAAAAATCAAGGAGATTGCCGACCGTTTAGATTGGCGAAGAGATTTTTCGGGCAAGCTTTGCGCTTTAATAGATTCCGCCGCAAATCAAAAAACTCTTGCGTATTCAAAGTCGGTTGCGCAACTGTTTTGCGAAAAGGGAATCAGCGTAAATACCAAGGTGAACAAAGACTTGTATACCGGCATTCAAAGAATAAAGTCGCTACTCAAAACGAAGCGGCTTTTTATATTCCGCTGTTGTACGAATATGATAAGGGAGTTTAAAAGCTATTGGTGGAACGGCGACAGACCTAAAAAAGTCGATGACCACTCTTTGGACGAACTTCGATATTTCGTTATGAGTATGCCAAAAGAAGCTAAGCCTATAAGCGGCGAAAAATCACTTATCGAGCGTGATTTTGACCGCCTTGTGAGAAATAAAAAACGGCAGGAGGAATATGGATGAGAAAATTTTAAAGACTCTTTATAAAAGAGCGACGGGTTACACAAAAGACGAAGTTGTCGAGGAATACAGCGTGACGGACGGCGAAATGGAGCTTGTGAAAAGGAAAGTGACAAAAAAATATTATCCGCCTGACAATAGCGCGCTTAAAGCGTATATGGAACTTAGCAGCGACGACGATTTATCGAAAGTGGACGAAGAAACTCTCATTAAAGAAAAGACGAGATTGCTTAAAGAGCTAAAGGAGAAAGAAAATGGTGATTGAAAAAATTTCGGGAAGCGTTAAATGCGATATGGCATCGTGTAAAAGTAAAGCCGTATATTCGGTGGACAGCAAAGTTTCCCTTTCGCAAAACCTCAATCTTTGCGAAAGTTGCGCGCGCTCGCTTTATGAAGCGCTCGGAAAATTGTTTGTTCCGAAAAGTCCTAAAAATATGATGCTTAGCGAAAAGGACGAAAAGAAAAGGGGCAAAGATGGAATTTAAAGAAGATTTGATAAACGAAGTCAAAGAGGACTTTAAACGTCGCAGTCGACAAAGGCGTTCATTGGAACTAAATTGGCGGCTCGATATGAACTTTTTGATAGGTAATCAATACTGTTTTGTCGAAAACGGTGACATTGTCGAAACGGGCAAACAGTATTTTTGGCAGCAGAGAGAAGTTTACAACCACATTGCTCCTATAGTCGAAACAAGACTTTCAAAACTTGCGAGAGTCAAAGCAAACGTCAGCGTCAGACCTGCAACAAGCGATGACGAGGACGTAAATGCCGCTAAGTTTGCGACAAGTATTCTTGACAGCATACTTGCCGAAAACAAATGGTCTAGCCTTATGAGTGAAGCAAATATGTGGAGCGAGGGCGTCGGAACAGCGTTCTATAAGGTTGTGTGGGATGCAAAAAAAGGCAAATCGCTTGATCTAAAACGAGGAATATACGAAGGGGACGTATCCATTTGCGTTTGTCCGCCGTTTGAGATTTTTCCGGAAAGTTTGTCGATTATGGAAATAAATAGGCAGCCGTCTATTATGCACGTTTCGGCTATGGACGTTTGTGAGGTCGAAAAAATTTGGGGCAAAAAAGTCAAAGGCGAAACGGTAAACGTATTTTCGCTTGACAGCGCGTCGACGCTCGGCGGTTACGGATATAGCGCGCAAGCCCCGAAAATCATAAGGGAAACCAAAGAAAACGCGACGCTCGTCATCGAACGCTACGTAAGACCAACCACAGACAGACCTAACGGCAGACTGACTATAGTAGCAGGCAACGAATTGCTTTACGACGGCGATATGCCTTACATAAACGGCGAAAACGGAAGTAGAGTATATCCGTTTGTAAAACAAACCTGCATCGATATGATAGGTTCGTTTTTTGGCGTTAGCATAGTGGACAGAATTATACCCATTCAAAGAGCGTACAACATTGTAAAAAATCGCAAGCACGAATATATGAATCGTATAGCCATGGGAATTTTGGCGGTCGAGGACGGAAGCGTCGACACCGACAACCTTGCCGAAGAAGGACTATCCCCCGGCAAAGTTCTTGTTTATAGGCAAGGCAGTACTCCGCCGATTATGCTTAACGCCGGAAGCGTGCCGAACGATTTCAACTATGAAGAAGAAAAACTTTTAAGCGAATTTGTTATGATAAGCGGCGTGTCGGAAGTTACGACCTATTCGCAAGTGCCGTCGAACGTGTCGAGCGGAACGGCAATCAATCTTTTGCTCGAACAAGACGATACGAGAATTTCGCTTACCGCAGACAGTCTGAGAGCGGCGGTTATGGAAATAGGCAAGCAAGTCATAAGGCTTTATAGACAATTTGCTTTGACAAAAAGGTTTAAACGCATAGCAGGCGAAAACGGCGACGTCGAAATGCGAGCCTTTAAGGCGAGCGACCTTGCCAGCGACGACCTTATTTTTAACACGGCAAACGAACTCGAAGAAACGAATGCGTCGAGAAAAGCTATGGTTTTGGAGCTTATAAATCTCGGGCTTTTGGGTGATGACAACGGAAAAATTTCGGCAAGAGATAAAGCGAGAATTATGGATATGCTCGGTTTCGGAAACTGGGAAGACAGCCGCGATATCGACGAACTTCATCTTAAAAAGGCAAGACGCGAAAACGAACTTTTGAAAGAAAAGGAACAAACGCCCGACAGCGTTGACAATCACGAAATGCATATCGCCGAACATTCCAAACTTTTGTTGAAACCGAGAGAAGTCGTTTCGGACGAGTTGAGAGACAGAGTGATACAACATATCAACGCGCACAGAGAATATTTGAGTTTAAACGCAAGCGTCGAAAACATAGAAAGACAATTCGACGCCGAAAAGGAGAACTGATGGAAGATAAAAATTTTGAAGAAACTTCGGTCACCGCAGAAACGCCGAACGAAACGGCGGAAAAGGTAGAAACCGAAAATTCGTTTGGAAAGTTCAAAAATACGGAGGAGCTATTAAAAGCCTACAACGAGCTTGAAAAGGAATTTACCAAAAAGTCGCAAAGACTTAAAGAAATGGAGAGGGTAGAAATTCCGTCCGAGCAGGGATTTCCCGATTTAAAGCAAGAAGTGGACAAGTTTTTTGCCGAAAACGAAAATGCCAAGGTCTATGCAAAAGATATGGCTTTGTTTTTGGAGAATAACCCCCAAATGCTATCGGATAAGAATTGCCTTAACGTTGCTTTGAACGCCGTATTGATGAACAAAATCGTAAAACCCGAAGATTTGGCAAAAGACGAAAAATTTTTGGGCGAATATGTGTTTTCAAACGAGGATATCAAAAAGAAAATAGTCGACGAATACCTTGACGGTTTGTCGACGCCGCCCGAGGTTTTAAAAACGGACGGGCAAGCAGTCATAGCGCCACCCAATAAGCCTAAAACGATTGAAGAAGCAGGGTGGATGCTTAGACAACTAAACAAATAAGGAGAAAACATGGTAACTATTCAAAACGCAGAAAACGCATTAAAAACTTTGTATCTCGGCGTACTTGCCGAACAACTTAACGTAGGCGTAAATCCGCTTCTTGCGAAAATCGAACAAACGACCGCTGACGTATGGGGCAAAGAAATCGTCAAACTTGCTCCGTTCGGCGTAAACGGCGGAGTGGGAGCAGGCACGGAAACGGGCAATCTTCCTAACTGCGCAGGCAACAACTATGCTCAATTTAAACTTACGCTTAAAAACTTCTTCGGCAATATCGAAATAAGCGATAAGGCGATGAGAGCTTCGCAAAGTTCGGAAGGCGCATTCGTAAATCTTTTGAATTCGGAAATGGACGGACTTTTGAAGTCAAGCAAGTTCAATTTCGGCAGAATGCTCTACGGCGACGGAAGCGGCCTTTTGGCTACGACTGTTGCAAACACTTCCACCGACGTAAAGACTTTGACGGTCGACAGCGTTAAAAATCTTATGGAAGGAATGGTCGTTGACGTATACGACGCATCGAAGGCTGCCGTTTCTGCGATGACGGGCGTAAGAATCGTAAGCATCGACCGAGCCAAAAAGCAAATCACGCTTTCGGGCGGCGGCACTTCCGCAATCGGAAAGGATCATACGATTTACGTTCAAGGCTCGAAGGGCAACGAACTCACGGGACTCGAAGCAATTTTCGGAACAGGCAATCTTTACGGCTTGTCACGAAGCGATTACAGCTTCCTTAATCCGTATTCAAAGACAGTCGAAGGCGACGTAACCTCCGCCGCTATTCAAGCCGCAATCGATTATATCGAAGAAATGGCAGGCGGCACGATAGACTTTATCGTTTCGTCTTATGACGTCAGAAGAAAGTATCTTAATTATCTTTCTTTGAATCGCACAAACCTTGATTATATGAATCTTGACGGCGGCTATAAGGCTATTTCGTATTCGGGAATTCCTTTCGTCGCCGACAGATTTGTTGCGGACGACACTATGTATTTGCTCAATACCGCCGATTTCAAACTTCATCAACTTTGCGATTGGCGTTGGATTGAGGGTGAAGGCGGAACGGTTCTTCATCAAGTTGCAAACAAAGCGATTTATACCGCAACGCTTGTTAAATACGCCGACCTTCTTTGTGAACGCCCTATGGGACAGGCAAAGATTAAGTTCGTCGAAAAAACGGGCGCATAAACGGTTGTTTAAGCGTTCGTAATCGCTTTTAAAGACTGATTAGACGCCTAGCGTCAGGGAGACGAATATGGATTTAACGGAAATCAAAAACGACCTTTACGAGGTTGCCGACCGTATAAGAGAAGTGGGAAACTATAAACTTTACTACAACCGAAAGAAGGGAAGATATGAGATTCACAGTCCGTTTGGACTTGAACTGACGCTAGGTAGTAAAACGCCGACCGGCGAAGTCGTAGTCCGATTGCGAAAAACGAGAATGGAAAAAATCGACGACCTTTTGAAAGAAATCGAAAGAGAGAACACGCTTGCGGAAAAAGCGGCGAAAGAAAAAATCATAAAGAAAACGGAGCTAAGATATGAAAGCCATTGAAATTATAGGACAAAGCCTTAAAATGCTCGGCGAAAACGATTTCGTCGCGTCGCAAGGAAAACTAACCGAGGAACAGGAACGACTTAAAGACAAATTGCTCGATTGTTTGAATTTCGCTTTAAGAGAAGTCGCCACCGATTATTTGCCGTTTGTCAAAGCGGAAAACGTCGTCGTAGATAACGGCTCTTTAAAATATTCCGACCTAAAAGAAACTTTTTCAAAAGCCGTTTCTCTTTTCGTCGGCGGTGAAGAAACCGATTTTGAAACAACGCCAAGCGAAATAAAAACGAAAAAGGACGGGAACGGAGTGTTGACGTATCGTTATATTCCGAAAACTCTTACCGCAAACGACGAAATTTGCGATTGCCGATTGAAGACCGAATATATGGTGAACGGCACGCTCTGTTATTACTATTTTTCAGGCGGAATGTACGACCTTGCGGAACACTTTGAAAAGAAGTTTTTAAATGGAATCAAAAGGGAAAAGGAATCCGTCGTTTTGCCGCAAAGGAGATGGATATGAAACCGAACGGAACAAAGAAATACGTTTTGAAATTCAACGGAATGCGTGGTGGCGTCGAAAACGAAGATTTGTCCTTTTCAAAGCTCAGTATGGGTGTGTCGCACGTCAACGGGTCGCTTAAATCGGACGTAGGAATGGGGCGTGGAAAAAGGCAAATTTCCGTTGCGGACAGCGAAGAGGACTTGCCGATTCTGACTTTAAACTCGGACGACGTTTACATAAAGGATTTATTTTTGTACAGACGCACTCTAAGCGACGGAACGTACGACGACAGACTTATTGCGCACACTACAAACAATTTGCTATATTCTTTGGCACTTTACGACAGCGGCGACTGGACGGCAATCGACGGCGTTACCACAAACGGCAAATGTTGCGCGGTGAGTTTTAACAGCAACGGCGAAGACGTTGCGCTTATATCGGGCAATACGAACAATCTCATTATGATTAACGATACGACGGCTAGCCTTAACGAAAACGCCCCGAAGTTCAATTCGATGGCGTTTCACCACGAAAGAGTTTTCGCAACGACGAGAAACAATCGCAATCGTGTGTGGTTTTCGGCAGACTTCAATCCGCTCAACTGGAAAGTGTCGGCAGAAGAAGCAGGCTATATCGAGTTTCAGGACGAATACGGCGCATTGCTCGAAATAATAAGTCTTGGCGATTATATTTTCGTGTTCAAAGAAAACGCAATTATGCGCATAACCGCTTACGCCGACCAGACGGAATTTACGGTTACGAAAATCACGGTAGGCCTAGACAGAATTATATCGGGCAGTATTGTTCAATTAGGAGAAAACATTTATTTCCTTACAACGTCGGGGCTTTATTCTTTCGACGGCTACACCGTTACGAGGCTGAACAGATTTATGCCCGAAATTATCGACGACAGAAACCTTACGGCGTGCGGATTGGGCGATAAGTACTACTATGCTACAAGGCTCGAAATCGACGGTGACGAAGGCATTGGCGAAAATAACGCTGTTGTGGTTTACGATTTGAAGCAAAAGACGTTTTCGGTCATCGGCGGCGTCGATATTTTAAAACTCATTGCAGTCACTTCTCACCATTTAAGACGCGTTTATGCCGTGCGAAAAGGCGACGTTTACGTTTCGGAAATTACCGACGACGGTTCGATTTACGGACTTAGCACCATAAAAAAATGGAAGAGCGTCGAAAGCAACTTCGGCACGAGCGCGAAAAAAGTTTTGAGAAGAATCAACGTGTTTACAAAACGCGACGTCAAATTTTGCGTCATTGCCGACGGAGTGAAAACAACGCACGAGATTTTCGGTTCGGATAAGTGGCAAAGCGTAAGAATTGAAAGGTCGGGTTACGTTATGCAATTTGAGATAGCGGGAGATTCGGTCGATATAAAGCCGATTGAACTTGAATTTGATTTGGTGAAATAATGGAATACAAAAAAATTATGATTATGCTCGAAGCCATAAACAAGAGAATTTATTATCTTGAACAAAAGGTAAAGAGCTTAGGCGGTGAATAAGATGTCATTTTGGGAAGATTTTAAAAATCTGTTTAAAACCAAACAAAAGCTCGAAGAGGAAAAAGCCCAAAAACTTGCTTCTGCCTTAAAGGGTGAAGACAAGGTGACCGAACAACTTAAACAGCTTGAAAACCTTTATAATATGGGCAAGGAAAAGGAAAAAGACGTCGAAGAGCTTTTTCCGAAAGAAAGCGGTTTAAAAACGGTCGATTATAAGGCGGCAACGGACGACGAACTTTTGGAGCAGGCTAAAAACAGCTTATCGGGCGATTACGGAGATAAGAAGAATAAGATAAACTCCGAAACGGACGAAAAACTTTTGAACTTAAACGAAAAGTTGTCTGAAACGAGAAGAAAGGGAGAGTCCGAACTAAATTCGCTCAAAGAAAAAATCGCGGAAGCGTTTAAAGACGTAAAAGACAACGCGATAAAAAAGGGCATTACGAGGTCGAGTATTTTTAGCGGCAATATCGAAAAACTCGGAGAGAGCGGAGCGGCAGAGCAAGATTCCACCTTAAAGAAATTGCAGACGGCGGTCAAAACTATCGATTCGCAAATATCGAATCTTGAAGCCGAAAGAGAAAACGCGCTTAACAATCTTGACATAAGGTACGCATCGGACGTTAAGGAAAAATTGAACAAACTGACGAAAGAGCGTGACGCGGTTGTCAAAAAGTACGAAGACTACAACAATAAGATAATCGAAAAACAAAACAACTATGCTTTGACAAGAGAAAAAGCGATAAACGATTATCTGAACGAAAAGAAGAAAAGGGAAGCGCTTGTCACCGAAGACGAAAAGGCTAACGGCTATAAGGGCGACAAAAAAGACAACTACGAGCAACGTTATAGAATCGCGTTTGACTATTACAATTCGCTTTCGAGCGATATTGCGCTTGACGCCTTAAAGGCAAGTCCGTCGATGAAGTATTATCTCGGAATTTATTATGATAAGCTGCAAAATGCACTTAAAAGCCGACAAGCAAAAACTAAAAAGTATTTTTAGGAGGCAGGTATGTGGGAAAATTTTTTAAGTCAGATTCTTGCCAACGGCGTTTGGGCGTGTTTGTTCGTGATTTTGCTTGCTTTTACATTAAAGGAAAACAAGGCGAGAGAACAAGCATACGAAGCGGCTATAAGTTCGCTGACCGACAGGCTTAAAGCGGTTGAAACGATTGCTTGCGAAGTAAAGGAAATTTCGCAAACCGCAGAAAACATATTGCTTGCCGTAAGCGAACTAAAACCGAAAAACGCAAAGGGTGCAAGAGCAAAAAACACCGTGGTTGTGGGGGAAGACGATGATAAAAGAGAAATTAAAGTCTGTTAATTTTTGGATTGCGATAGTGAGCGCGATAGTTATGACGCTAAGAGCGTTCGGAGTCGAAATGGGCGGCGAAGAAATCGACAACGCCGTATCGGGAGTAGCGGGCGTGTTGCTTATCTTTGGCATCTCGTTCGACCCGAAATCGTTTTCGCAAAAGGTAAAATCAAACGTAAATGCCGTGTCGGAAAAGACGGAAATCGTTAAAATCGAAACCGCAGAAAAAATCGAAAAAAACGGTCAGGATATGGTTGACAAAAACACGGATACCACCGAAAACCATTCGGAAACGAGCGGCGAACTGCCCGATGACAAGAAATAATATTTTCAATAAAGCCGTGGCATAGCTACGGCTTTTATTCTTTTAACGCGGAGTATTTTAATAGACTAATACTTTTGAAGTATTCGTTTTTAATAGCTTAAAGAACCTATTTAAATTTAAACGTTCATATTCAAAGAGCCTGAATAAAAGTCTAATATTTAATTTTGGTATTCATTTCAAAAGTATAAATTGAAAAACAAATACTTATGTTTTAATAGCTTTTTTAAATCCTAATACTTGTTTTTAGAACCCTAATGTTAATTTTAAAAGTTAAGCAGCCAAGTCGAGTTTTAAATAGAAGCACTTTTAATTGACGGCTAAAAACTTGACCGAAGCTAAAATGCGGTAATACTTGACTATGGGCTTTTTTAGTTTTATAATCTAATTTATGGAATTAGGAATAAGTACCGCTTCGTTTTTTAACGTTGCGAAAACAGAAGACACGTTTGAACTTGTTCGCCGCTACGGATTTAACGTATGCGAAGTTTTTTTGACTACTTTTTCGGAATATGAACTCGATTTTGCAAAAGTTTTGAATGACAGAAGATACGGCGTGAAAGTTCACTCGGTACATAGCTATACGACGAGTTTCGAGCCTATGTTGTTCAATCCTGCCGAACGCACTCGCCACGACGGCGAAAAACTTTTCAACAAAGTTTTGCAGGCAGGGCAAGTTTTGGAAGCAGGCAACTATACTTTTCACGGTCAATCGAGAATGAAAAAAACGACCGTCTACGATTATGAAAAGGTCGGAGTAAGATATGAAGAACTCGCTTTAAAAGCAAACGAATACGGCATAGATTTGTGCCTTGAAAACGTGCATTGGGCTTTTAACAATCGTCCAGAAGTATTCGCAAAAATCGCGCCGCTTGCTCCGCATCTTAAAGCTACGCTGGATATTAAGCAAGCAAAACAGGCAAACGTAGATTACAACGAATTTATTAAGGTTTACGGTGCCCGTCTTAAAACAGTGCATATAACCGATTACGACGACAACGGAAATACTTGTTTACCGTTTGAAGGAACTTGCGATTTTGAAAGGCTATTTAAAACGCTCAAAGACAGCGGATTTGACGGACCTGTGCTTATCGAGCTTTATTCAAAGGATTATCCTAATCTCAACAGCTTGTATAAACCTTTCGACGAATTGAAGAACCTTATGGCAAAGGTAAACGGCTGATTTTAAAGCAATAACAATAAACATAGAAATAGAAAATTTAGGAGATATTATGGAAGCGATTAAATTTGATTTCAACAATATGATGACGGAGTTCATCGGCGAGCAAGGTATCAAAGAAAGCGAGCTAACGAACGCAAAAGACGTTGCTAAAAAGGCATTTGACTTTTTTAAAGCAAATCGCGGCACGGCAATGATGGGTTGGGCAGATTTGCCTTACAATCAAGACGATGTGGTCGAAGATATTTTGGCAACCGCAAAAGAAGTTCAAGCCAATTTCGACAATTTTGTAGTTTTGGGAATCGGCGGCAGTGCGCTCGGACCTATTGCGGTGTTTAATGCGCTTTGCCATTTGCGCTACAACGACCTTCCTAAGGAAAAACGCGGAGTCAAGTTCTTTGTCGAAGACAACGTCGACCCTGAAAGAATGCTTGCTCTTTTGGACGTCATTGACGTAAAACGCACGATGTTCAACGTTATCACGAAGTCGGGCGCGACTTCCGAAACGATGAGCCAATATCTTATCATCACCGATATTTTGAAAAAGGCTCTCGGCGAAAATTATAAGAACAATATTATTGCTACGACTTCATCGCAAAAGGGAAATCTTATCAAACTTGCCAAACAAGAAGGCTTTAAAACCTTCTTTATTCCTGACGGTGTAGGCGGAAGATTCAGCGAACTTTGCCCTGTGGGACTTCTTCCTGCGGCGGTTTTGAATATCGATATAAAGGGTATGCTTTGCGGCGCTAAATTTATGGACGAACTTTGCTCGTCGGACGACGCATTTAAAAACCCTGCGCTTATGGCTGCGCTTTTGCAGTTTATCGCAATGGGCAAGGGTAAAAATATATCCGTTATGATGCCTTATGCCGACAGCCTTAAATTTATTGCCGACTGGTATTGCCAACTTTGGGGCGAGTCGCTCGGCAAGGCGAAAGACCTTGACGGCAAAATCGTAAACGTCGGTCAAACTCCTGTTAAGGCACTCGGCGTAACCGACCAACACAGCCAAGTTCAACTTTATACCGAAGGACCTTTCGATAAAGTAATTACCATTATCGGAGTCGAAAAGTTCCGTGGCGACGTTGTTATCGCAAACGGCGCGGAAGAATTTAAAGACGTAAACTTCCTTTGCGGTCACACTATGAGCGAACTTATCAACACCGAAAGAGTTGCGACCGAATATGCGCTTACCCGTTCAAAGCATATGAACAACACCATTATGCTTCCTACGGTCAACGCATTCACTTTGGGGCAACTTCTTATGTTCTTCCAGCTTGAAACCGCATACTGCGGCTCGATGCTCAATATCGACACGTTCAATCAACCGGGCGTCGAAGAAGGCAAAAACGCAACTTACGCCCTTTTCAACAGAGCAGGCTATGAGGAAAAGAAAGCCGAACTTAATGCCGCTCCGAAAAAGAACGCTAAGTACATAATTTGATTTTAATTCAAACAAGTTGTAAAACAGCTGTCTACAAGACAAACAGTTTGCAAGGTAAATAAGTTGTAAAACAACTGTCTACAAGACAAACAAGTTGTAAGGCAAACAAGTTACAAAATTCATACAAAGCCGCGGCATTGCCACGGCTTTGTCTTTTTATAGCCGATTGCCGCAAAGAAGTTTTCAATGCTTAGACTGTAAAGGGCGGTTTAAAAGGGTTTTATCACAGGGCGGTTTTTAAGGATAGGTTTTTTGTGTTTTTAAAGTTAAATTTGACGCTGACGGGCGTATTTTTTTTGTGCGGTTTATGCTTGTTTATTTTTGCTTTATAAGATATAATAAATAAATATGGAAAACAGTTTTTTTGCTATTATGTCGAGAATGAAACTTATCTCTCGGTGGTCGCTTATGCGGTCTACTCGCAATGAAAGCCTTATGGAACATTCGGCGGAAGTTGCGATAATCGGCGAGGCGCTCGGCTTTATAAAAAACGAATATTTCGGCGGCAGGGTGGACGTTCAAAAAATATCGTCGCTTGCGCTTTACCACGACGTAAACGAAGTAGTGAGCGGTGATTTGCCTACGCCTATTAAATATTACAACAAAAAAATGGAGTCGGCGTATCACGAAATCGAAGGCGAAATTTGCGAAAGAATGCTTTGTGCGCTTCCCGAAAAATTGCGTGCCGATTATAAGAGCTATCTGACGCCGGACACGGACAGCGAAGAGTATAAAATTATGAAAGCGGCGGACAAGTTGTCTGCGTTTGTAAAATGCGTAGAAGAGAAAGCAAGCGGCAATCACGATTTCGATTGCGCATACGAAACGATAAAAAAATCGCTTAAAGAACTGAAAATGAGCGAAGTGGACTTTTTTATCGAAACCTTTTTGGACGGCTACGGAAAGCCGCTTGACGTGTTATGAGAATTGACGCTGACTTTTCAAAAACGTATAGCTATGGGAAAAGCGTATTTTGCGGTCTGCAATTTCATT
>JAQYCY010000073.1:0-29035 GCA_028724485.1 Bacillota bacterium
CACTTCGTCGTTTACCATCTATACGGAAACCGAAAGCGGACGACTTGTAAAGCGAATACTTGCCGAGATGAACGAGGACCAAAAACTCAACACAAAGGTTTTATGGCACATATCAAACGCAAAAAACAAAGGCTATTCGCCTGAAGAATATTTAAACGAAATTAAATTCGACGTTGTAAACGCCGATGTCGTTGTTAGTGTTTTTGCCGAGTACGACAAACGTCTTAAAAACAGCAACGCTATGGACTTCGACGATTTGCTTTTGAAAACGAACGAGCTTTTTGACGGCTTTCCGCAAGTTTTGAACAAATACGCCGAGCGATTTAAATATATAAATGTCGATGAATTTCAAGATACAAACGCTATACAGTTAGAGCTTGTAAAGAAGCTGGCAAGCGTACATAAAAACGTGTTTGTCGTAGGCGACGAAGACCAAAGCATTTATAGCTGGCGTGGCGCGGAAATAAAGAATATTTTAGAGTTTGAAAGGACGTTTAGCGGCGCAAAGATTTACAAATTGGAGCAAAACTATCGCAGTACTATGCCTATTTTAAAATGCGCGAATAACGTCATTAAGCACAATCATAAAAGGCAAGAAAAGGTTTTATGGTCCGAGAAAGCGAGCGGCGAGCCCGTTACGTTTTATCCTGCAAATCGCGACCTTGACGAAGCGGTTTTTGTTTCGAGAACGATAAACCGACTTGTTCGTGACGAAGGCGTGAATTATCGCGATATAGCCGTTTTGGTCAGGGCAAACTCGCTTACGCGTATATTTGAAGAATCGTTCAAAATGCACGAAATTCCGTATAAAATTTACGGCGGCTTTAAATTCTTTGACAGAAAGGAAATTAAAGATTTTATTTCCTATTTAAGAATGGCTGTCAATCCATCGGACGAAGATGCGATTTTGAGAAACATAAACAATCCTAAACGCGGAATTGGTGAGACGACAATCGAAAAATTTGCGTCTTGGGCAAAGTCTAACGGGATGAGTTTAATTACCGCTCTCGGAATGATTGAAACGAGCGACCTTCCGCAAGCGGCAAAGACCAAGCTCAAAAATTTCGGCGATCTTGCAGTCACTCTTATTGCGAACGCAAAAATTATGAAACCATCGAAATTTGCCGAATACGTTTTGCAAAATGCAGGATTTGAAGCAGCTTTCAGCGTGGGTAACGACGAGGACAAAAACCGTCTTGACAACATGAAAGAGCTTGTAACCGCAATAGCTCAGTTTGAAAAAGATAACGGCGACGTTACCATACAAGAGTATTTAGAGCAAGTTTCGCTTATCTCCGACACCGATGAAGCCGACGACGGCAATTTTGTTACGGTTGCCACCATACACGCGGTAAAAGGTTTGGAGTTCGATAACGTGTTTATCGTAGGACTCGAAGAGACGGTTTTCCCGACTTCGAGAGCTGTCGGAAGTGGGGATATAGAAGAAGAGCGTCGACTTATGTACGTAGCGATAACGCGTGCAAAAGAAAGGCTTTTTGTAAGCTGGGCAAAACTGAGAAATCGTTTTGGTGATTTTTCGTACAATCCCGTAAGCCGATTTATAGGCGAAATGAAAGACAGCGAAACCGCTCAGACTTCGACGACAAAATACGGCTTTGGCGCAAAGAATTACGATACGGACGAAAATATCGTCGTGCCGAGAGCGAACGCCGAGAATTATCGTTCGACGTTTAATGCATCTCAAAAAATCGCAAGTAAGTCTAATGCCGATTATTCAAAATTTAAGGTAAACGCAATCGTAACGCACAAACGCTACGGAAAAGGCGTTATAACTGCCGTTGAGGGTAGCGGCGACGATACGGTACTTTCTATTATGTTTAAAGGGCTTGGAATTAAACGCTTTGCTCTTTCAATCGCGGTTAATTGGCTCACGCTTGACGAAGATTAGTAAAAACAAAAACGGGGATAATTCAGTATGGACAGAATGACCGAACTTGTAAAATTGTTAAACCGATACGCAAAGGAATATTACGTTTTGGACGAACCTACCGTTTCGGATTATGAATACGACAGACTTTACGACGAACTTTTAAAACTCGAAAAAGAAAGCGGCGTTGTTTTGCCCGATTCTCCGACTAAACGAGTAGGCGGTGAACCGCTTAAAAAGTTTGAGCAATCTAAACATCTTTTAAGACTTTACAGCCTTGATAAGTGCCAGTCAAAAGACGAGCTTACGTCATGGCTTAATAAGTTGACTATGCAGTTAAACGGCTTTCCTACGATGACGGCTGAATATAAATTCGATGGATTGACGATAAATATGCTTTATGAAAACGGCGAACTTGTAAAAGCTACAACACGCGGAAACGGCGAAATCGGCGAAGTTGTGACCGAACAGGTAAAAACAATAAAGACCGTTCCGCTTACAATCGATTATAAGGGAAAAGTAGAAGTTCAAGGCGAAGGCATAATGCGACTTTCAAGCCTTGAAAAATACAACTTAACCGCCGAAATTCCGCTTAAAAACGCGCGTAACGGCGTTGCAGGCGCAATCAGAAACCTTGACCCGAAAGTCACGGCAAAGCGCAATCTCGACGTATTTTGTTACAATTTAGGTTACAGCGATTTTACGGTCAAATCCCAATCGGAAATGCGTGATTTTATACTAAAAGAGGGCTTTAAAACCGACGGTGAATTTAAAATCATAAAGAGCGTAAAGGACGCAACCGATTTTATTGCTCACGTCGAAGAAATCCGAGATAAGCTTGATTATTTGATTGACGGAATAGTTTTTAAGGTTGACGAAATTGCCGTAAGAAATATGCTCGGCTATACCGAAAAGTTTCCTAAATGGGCAATGGCGTTCAAGTTTAAGGCGGAAGAATGTACCACCGTTTTAAAGGACGTTGTCTGGCAAGTGTCAAGAACAGGAAAACTCAATCCGCTTGCTATATTAGAGCCTGTTGACATAGGCGGAGTGACCGTTAAGAAAGCTACTCTTAACAATTATAACGAAATTTTGAAAAAGGGCGTAAAAATCGGAAGCAGAGTGCTTGTAAGAAGAAGCAACGACGTTATTCCCGAAATTATGGGAGTCAGCGAAGAACACGCAAGCGATAAACCGATTGAAAAGCCGACGGTGTGTCCTTTTTGCGGAAGCGCGGTTATCGAAAAAGGCGCGATGCTTTATTGCTCCAACGAAACCGATTGCG
This sequence comes from Bacillota bacterium, assembly GCA_028724485.1. Lineage (GTDB taxonomy): Bacteria > Bacillota > Clostridia > Christensenellales > CAG-917 > CAG-917. The sequence continues at coordinate 3,174 of JAQYCY010000073.1, forward strand.
TTCCTAAGTTTGTTTCGCAAATATCGCATTTCGCTTCAAAAGACGCAATGAATATCGAAGGCTTTTCCGAAAAAACCGCCGAACAACTTTACTATGATATAGGGCTAAAAAGCCTCGATATGCTTTACGATTTAAAGAAAGATGACTTCTTTGGTTTAGAGGGTTTTAAAGATAAAAAGCCTGAAAAGATACTTGCCGAAATCGAGAAGAGCAAGGACGTAACGCTTGATAAATTTCTTTTTGCAATCGGCATCGACGGCATCGGAAAAAAGACCGCAAAAGACGTGGCAAAAAGATTTAAGACGCTTGAAGGAGTCGAAAATGCCACCGAAGAAGAACTTTTGCAAATTGACGGAATAGGCGAAATTCTTGCAAAAAGCATCGTATTATTCTTTAAAAACGAGAAAAATAGAATACTTCTTGCAAAATTAAAGGAAAAAGGCGTTAAAATCGAGAGTAATGACGCCATTGTCGGCGATAAACTTAGCGGACTTAAAATTTGTTTGACGGGGACTTTGCCTACGCTCAAACGCAGCGAAGCGCAAAAACTCATCGAAGAAAACGGCGGTGAAGTCGTGTCGTCGGTTTCGAAAAATACGTCTTTAGTATTGCTTGGCGAAGATGCCGGAAGCAAACTCGAAAAAGCCAAATCTCTCGGAATAAGGCTTATAAGCGAAGAAGAATTTCTCGAAATGATAAAGTAATTTGGGCGTCTGTCAGGTACAACTCTAAACGCAAGAAAAATCGAATTCGTGCAATATCGAATTTGTGAGATTTAATGTAGCGACTGCTTGCGCAAAAAAATGTCGTTGCATTTTAAGAATGTATTTCACGCAAAATCAGGGCAGAATTTAACAATTTCTGCTTATGATTTTGCGTTTTCTGTTTATAACTTATTTATAAGTCTATTTATAAAAAAAGCTCTAACAGTTGTATTATAAAAAAAAGTGTGATAAAATAATTGGGTGAAATAAGTGAATTGTTTTAATCGTTTTAACGATTTAATCGGGAGTACCATATTGAAAAGTATGACAGGCTATGGCAAAGGACAAGCAAGCCATAACGGAAAAACAGTTACAATAGAAATTAAGGCGGTAAACCACAGATACCTTGACCTTAACGTCAAAATGCCTAAAGGTTTCTTGTTCTTGGACGACCTTGTCAGAAAGAACATAGCGAAAGTGATAAATCGAGGACATCTTGACGTTTACGTCACTTATGAAAATTTAAGCGACGAAAAAGGCAGTTACGTCTGCAACAATCAGCTCGGAAAAGATTATTACTATCTCGGCGAATTGCTTGCGCGTGAACTTAAAATCGAAAACGACGTTACGGTTTCTCAAATTATGAAAGCACCCGACGTGTTAGAGCGAGTTATGCCGACCGAAAACGAAGACGAATTGAAAAATCTTGTGGTGTTGTCGCTTGTTTCGGCTCTTGCAAATCTCGAAGAAATGCGAGTTAAAGAGGGCGAAGAGATCGGCAAAGATATGGCGGCAAAACTCGAAGAACTCAAAAAAATGCGCTCTCAAATTGCGGAATATGCGCCTATGGTCGTTGCCGATTATCGCACGAAGCTCAATGCCCGAATTGCGGAAGCGTTAAACGGAACGGAACTCGATAAACAACGTATCGAAACCGAAGTTGCGATTTTTGCCGACAGATGCGCAATCGATGAAGAACTTATGCGCCTTGCATCTCACTTTAAACAATTCGACGGACTTTTGGAATCGGTTGAGCCGATAGGAAGAAAACTCGACTTTTTGTTGCAGGAAATCAACAGAGAAACAAACACTATCGGAAGTAAAGCCAACGACGTTAAAATTACAAACGTAGTGCTTAAACTGAAAAACGAAATAGAAAAAATCAGAGAGCAAGCGCAAAATATCGAATAAAAAACGTTTTTTTCAGGTAATGGTTCGCTATAAGACTATGCCGCATCGTGTTAATCAAATAAATCGATAAAACAATCACAAAGCAAATTTAGCGGCAATAAGTGAGTAAACGGAAATAAGTATATGAGAAAAGGCATATTGTTTATAATTTCAGGCTTTTCCGGAGCGGGAAAAGGAACTGTTTTGAAAGAAGTCTTTAAACAATTAGACAATCTTTCGTTTTCGGTTTCCGCAACGTCCAGAAAGCCGAGAGAAGGCGAAATAAACGGCGTTCATTATCATTTCTTTTCCAAAGAGAAATTCGAGGAAATGATTGAAAGCGGCGCTTTTGCCGAACACGCCTTAACGTTTGGCAATTATTACGGAACGCTTAAATCGGAAATAGATAAATCGTTAAACGACGGCAAAGATATGATTTTTGACATAAACTTTGTCGGCGCGGAAAATATGAAACTTGCATATCCGGATGCCGTTTGCATATTTATCACTCCTCCGAGTTTAAAAGACCTTAAAAAACGTCTTATCGGTCGTGGAAGCGAAACGGAAGAGAGCCTTAGTCGCAGACTTGCCGAAGCAAAAAAAGAAGTGACGAAAATCGACGAATACGATTATATCCTGATAAACGACGAAGTCGATAAATGCGTCGAAAATTTGGTTGCTATCATAAAAGCAGAAAGGAACAAAAAATCAAGAAATACAGATATAATTTCTAAATTATCGGAGGAAACCAACAATGATGATTGACCCACCAATCGACAAACTCATCAAAAAAGCCGAATGTAGATACGCGCTTACTTGCGCAGTCGCAAAACGCGCTCGCGAGCTTGTCACGCAAGACAGCTCTTATCTCGAAGATTCGGGCATGAAGCCTATTTCTCTCGCATGCAAAGAAATTTACGAGGGAAAAATTAAAATCGTAAACGACAAAGACTAATGCTGTACGGAAAGTCGGTTGTTTTGGGGGTTACAGGCTCTATCGCAGCGTACAAGGCTTGCGAGATTGCTTCGAGCCTTGTAAAGAAAGGCGCAAACGTTGACGTTATTCTTACGAAAAATGCAGCGGAATTCGTAACGCCTTTAACCTTTGAAACGCTAACTAAAAACAAAGCGATTACGGACACGTTCGACCGTGATTTCGAATTCGACGTGAAACACGTTTCCTTAGCCAAAAAAGGAGACGTTTTTGTCGTTGCGCCTGCAAGCGCAGACGTTATCGCAAAACTTGCAAACGGAATAGCCGACGATATGTTGACTACGACTTTGCTTGCCGTAAATTCGCCGATTATCGTTTGTCCTGCTATGAATACGAATATGTATGAAGCAAAACAAACGGAAGAAAACCTTGAAAAACTGAAAAAACTCGGCTATATCGTTTTAGAACCTGTTGTAGGAAACCTTGCTTGCGGCGACGTAGGCAAAGGAAAAATGGCAAGTCCCGAAGATATAGTCAAATTGATTGAAAAAACCGTTTCTCCGATTCAAGATTTCGACGGCAAGACCGTGCTTGTGACTGCCGGCGCAACTCGTGAACCTATTGACGGCGTCAGATATATCTCAAACAGCAGTTCGGGCAAAATGGGCTTTGAAATTGCAAAAGCCGTGCAAGAGCGAGGCGGAAAAGTGATTCTCGTTAAAGGCTTCACGACGGCGCAAGTTCCGAACGGAATTTTTAAGACGATTTACGTCGAAACGACGGCTGAAATGTATGATGCCGTTTTGACCAATCTTTCGGACGCCGATATCGTCATAAAAGCGGCGGCGCCTAGCGATTATAAAGTTAAAAACTATTCAAATCAAAAAATCAAAGCGGAAACGTTGACGCTCGAACTCGAAAAGAATCCCGACATAGCAAAAGCAGTCGGTGAAGTCAAAGGCGAAAAAAAACTTGTTATTTTTTCCGCAGAAACGGAAAACTTGCAAGAAAACGCCACAAAAAAATTGTATTCTAAAAATGCCGACATGGTGGTTGCAAACGACGTTACAATGGCAGGGGCAGGGTTCAACGTGGATACCAATATCGTAACGCTTATAACACGCTCGGATGAAGAATCTCTTCCGGTTATGTCAAAGCGTGACGTTGCGAATGCGATTTTAGATAGGACGATAAAATTATGACCCTTGAAGTGCTTGTTGACGTTTCCACAGACGAACTTGACAGGGTTTTCGATTATGAAGGCGAAGCCGAAGTCGGCAGTAGAGTATTAGTGCCTTTCGGAAATAAAACTTTGATTGGATTTGTCCTTAACGTAAAGGAAAAATCCGATTTTAAGGGGCAGATTAAACCTATCGTCAAAGTTTTGGACACACCGCTCACACCCGAAATGACGGAACTTATGCGATATATGAGAAAAAAGTTTTTTTTAAGATATATCGATATTATTAGATTGTTTATTCCGCCGTCATTGCGACTTGATAAATCAGCAAGCCTTAAAAGGCTTTTTTTAAAACCGACAAACAAGCTTAATTGTGACGTGAAATTTAATAGAGCGATAAAGCAAGCCGAACTTGCAAATCGATTGCTTTCAGAAGGTGAAATTTCGCTTGCGTCGGCAAACGAGTTGTATGGTGCGTCGGCAATAAACGGCTTGATTGAAAAGGGCTTTGCCGAAAAATTTGATAAAGCGGTGTTAAGAACGCCGTTTAAAGGTGAAATTTCGGAAAGTAAAAACCTTTCGCTGACCCTTGATCAAAAAAACGCATTCGATACGATTGCGTCTAAAAGCAGCTTTTATTTGCTTAACGGAGTTACGGGTAGCGGAAAAACCGAAGTCTATCAAAGGCTAATCGAAAAGGCTTTAAGCTGTGGAAAAACCGCAATTATGCTTGTTCCCGAAATCTCGCTTACTCCGCAAGTTTTAAAAATTATGCGTGGGAGATTCGGAAGCGAAGTTGCGATTTTGCACAGTGGTTTGTCGGACGGAGAACGTTTTGACGAATGGTCAAGGCTCAAAAACGGCGAAGCTAAAATCGCAATAGGGGCGAGAAGCGCGATTTTTGCGCCGCTTACAAACGTAGGTATTATTGTAATCGACGAAGAACACGATTCAAGTTATATAAGCGATTCTAATCCTCGTTTCGACACAAGGCTTGTAGCCGAGTTCAGAGCAAAATACAATAATTGCAGTCTTGTTTTAGGCAGCGCAACCCCCGATATCGAAACTTACAAAGCCGCCGAAGACGGAAGATATAAACTTGTAGAAATGCCGAACAGAATTTCGGGCAGTCATCTTCCGCCGATCGAAATCGTAAGTATGGCAAATGAAATTCGCAACGGAAATACAGGCGTTTTTTCGTATTCGCTTATAAATGCGCTTAAAGAAACCTTGGATAATGGCGAAAAAGCGATGATATTTATAAACAGGCGCGGTTTCAGCTCGTTCATAATGTGTCGCGATTGCGGATATATTCCGACTTGCGACGAATGTGACGTATCGCTCACTTATCATAAAGACGTGGAAAGGCTTAAATGTCATTATTGCGGAAAAGCCTACGTTATGCCGACAAGATGCCCTAAATGCGGCAGTCTTAACATAAAACACGGCAGAACGGGAACGCAAAAAGTTAAAGAAGAAATCGAAAAACTTATTCCGAATGCGAAAGTTATAAGAATGGACAACGATACGACGTCGAAAAAAGGTTCGCATTTTGAAATCTTGGACAAGTTCGCAAAAGGCGAAGCGAACGTTTTAGTCGGCACTCAAATGATTGCAAAAGGGCACGATTTTGCCGACGTTACGCTTGTAGGAATTTTGGACGCAGATTTCTCGCTCTATTTCGACGATTATCGGTCGAGCGAAAGAACGTATCAGTTAGTCACGCAAGTGGCAGGAAGAGCAGGCAGAGCGGACAAAGAAGGAAAAGTAATTTTGCAGACGTTTGCTCCGACAAACTACGTTTTTCGCTTTGCGAAAAATTATGACTATAAAGGTTTTTACGCAAAGGAAATAAATTCAAGGCAGGTTACGAAATTTCCGCCTTACAGCGTTATAGTGAGAGTTTTATGTTCGAGTGACGATGACAAACTTGCTTTTGATACCGTAAAAAACATATATCTGAAAATCAAGGCGTTGCCCAAAGAAAACTTTATTTATCTGAACGCTATGCGTTCGCCTATAAACAAAATCAAAAACAAAGTTCGATATCAGATTTTGATGCGCTTAAAATGCGAATCGGCTGACGAAATGCTTAAAGCGATACATAAATTTGTTGACGAAAACAAAGGCAAAACGAATTGTTTTGTGGAACTTAATCCGCAAAACTTGAATTAGGGAGAAAACTATGGCAAAGAGAAACATTATTCAATTACCGGACGAATTACTTCGCAAAAAATGCCGTGAAGTTACGGCTTTTGACGATAGACTTGCGACTTTACTTGATGATATGAAAGAAACTTTAATTGCCGCCGACGGTGTGGGCTTAGCAGCGCCGCAAGTTGCCGTCTTAAAAAGAGTGTGCATAGTTATGACAGAGGATTTGTATCTCGAAATGATAAATCCCGTCATTACTTCATCGAAAGGCAAGCAAGAATGGCCCGAGGGGTGTTTGTCCATAAAAGGTAAAAGGGGCGACGTGGTCAGAGCGAAAGAAATCACTTTTGACGCATACGACAGATTCGGAAACAAATACACGAAAACCGTGAGCGATTTTAACGCCGTTGCGTGTCAACACGAAATGGACCACCTTGACGGAATATTGTTTATTGATCGCTGTAAAGCCGAAGATGATGACGAATGATTTTTGTTGAAACCGAAAAGTACTTTAAAAATCTGCTGATTTTAGAATACTTTTGCAAAAATTATGCTAAAATCGGTGTCTTCTTACTATAAAGTATTGATTACGGCGATGAATTATTGGTTTTGACAGATAATAACTAATTTGTTGTTTTGGGTAGATGAGTTATTGTTTTTACGATAGCGTATCGTTTTAACAATAAACATTAGTTTGTCGATAATAGCGAAATATTTAAGTTTGACTTGATTATATGCGTAAATATGCAAATGTATAGCATTGCTTAATAACTTCGTATAATTCGTATAAAACAGGAGCAAAAATGAACGTAATTTTTATGGGAACGGCGGATTTTTCCGCAAACGTCCTTGAAAAATTGAATAGTGAGTTTAAAGTTTCCGCAGTCGTAACGGGACTTGATAAACCGAGCGGAAGAGGAAACAGCGTTATATTTTCGGCTGTTAAAAACAAGGCGTTAGAGCTTGGTTTGCCCCTTTTGCAATATGAAAAAGTTAGTCGCGGCGGACTTGAAGACATAAAAAGTTTAAATCCCGACGTAATAGTTACGGCGGCTTTCGGACAAATTTTATCCGACGAGTTTTTGGCGATTCCTACAATCGGAACGCTCAACGTTCATGCTTCGCTACTTCCTAAATATCGTGGAAGTTCGCCGATTCAAACGGCAATTATAAACGACGAAAAAGAAACGGGCGTAACCATTATGCGAACGGTGAGAGAGGTCGACGCAGGCGATATTTTGCTTGCAAAAACAATCGAAATAGGCAATTCGACCGCCGGTGAATTGTTTGACAAACTCAGCATTTTGGGTGGCGAAGCTATATGCGAAGCTCTCCGCTTAATTGAAAGCGGAAAAGCGGTTTTTAAAAAGCAAGACGCATCGAAAGCCACGTTTTGTAAATTTTTCACAAGAGCCGACGGACTTATCGATTTTAATAAATCGGCAAGAGAGCTCGATTGCTTTATGCGCGGCGTAACTCCTTGGCCGTCCGCATTTTCTCAAATAAACGGTCAAACGATAAAGTTTTTTAAAATGACGCCTGTCGACGGAAAAATCGACGGCTATAAAAACGGCGAAATAATCGCCGCCGATTTAAAGAACGGACTTATCGTAAAATGCGCCGATTCGCTACTAAAAGTCGACGAAATTCAAGCGCAGAATGCAAAAAGAATGGCGACCGTTGAATATTTAAAAGGTCATAAATTTGAAGTCGGAAGCGTTTTCGGAGAATAAATGGAATATATTGAAACCGCCTATAAGGCTTTAAGCGATATATATATGAAAGGAGCGTATCTCGATGCCGCAATGGCAAAAATCGAGATTTCTCCCGTTGCGACGAAAATTATTTACGGCGTACTTGAAAAAGACACTCAGCTTAATTTTGTCATTTCTTCGCTTGTAAAAGAGCCGCCTAAAACTTCGGTTTTGGTTTCGCTTAAAATCGGCGCGTACTGTTTGTTGTATATGGATTCGATTCCCGATTATGCCATAGTCAACGGCGTTGTCGAGTTCGTCAAAAAACAAGGCAAGACAGGAGTAAGTGGTTTTGTAAATGCGGTTTTAAAGAAGGTTGCAAGGCGTGAATTTAAAGTCCCGACGGGTGAGCTTGAAAAGCTCGCGTACGATACGTCAAAGCCCGTTTGGTTTGTAAAAAAGGTTATTAAACAATTCGGAAAGGACGCTGCGAAAGAAATTTTAAACGAACAGCCTTTTGAACTCGAACATATCAGAAACAATTCAAGACTTTGCACGCTTAGTCAAATTGAAAAAACGTTGTCGGCGGAAGCGGTTGAGTATACAAAAAGCATGGCAGGCGGTCTTAACGTAAGAAACTGTAAAGCTGTCAAAAATATGTTTAGTGACGGAGCTATTACATATCAATCGCCGTCATCGATGACGGTTGTTCAGGCATTAAAGCCATACGGCAACGTGCTTGATTTATGTGCCGCTCCGGGCGGAAAGACCGTTTATGCGGCGGAAATGAACAAGGGCGGTTTTGTCACCGCTTGCGACATTAGCGACGCAAAGGTCAAACAAATAAAAAGTTATTTAAAAAGAATGATGATTACGAACGTCGAAACGAAGGTCAACGACGCAGCAAAGTTTAACGATGAATTTGTCGGAAAATTCGATTGCGTACTTGTTGACGCTCCGTGCAGTTGCTACGGAACAATGCGTAAGCACCCCGACGTCTTTTTAAGACATGACGAAAATACTATAAAACAAATGGCGGCTACGCAAAAAAAGATTTTGCTTAACGCCGAGAAATATTTAAAAAAGGGCGGAACGCTTGTCTATTCGACTTGCACTATATTTGACGAAGAAAACGCTTGCAATGTAAAATACATACTCGAAAACTCGGTTTTAAAACTCGATAAAATAGATTTGCCGTTTGACGGCGCCGAAAACGGGACGATAACAATACTTCCTAAAGAAGAATGGGACGGCTTTTTTATCGCAAGATTCGTTAAAAAATAATGTATGCTTCGATTAGCTTTTGTAACCGACGTCGCTATTGTTATCGAACATTGCTTTTAAACCTGTTGTCAAATTTTAAATAAGTGTTGACTATTATGTTTGACAGATAATAATTTAAAGTGTTTCGGTTAAAAACAGATGGCAATCATACGGTGATGTGGTTGTTTCAAGTGACGGTTTATCAAAATTTTAACCGTTTATAAAAATCGAATAAGCTATATTTAAGCGCTTTGCTCTAAGGTAATTTGTCGAAATAATCGCTTAAACAATAATATAAACAAAAAAAAAAGGCAAAAAATGAAGATACTTGCAGATTACGACATAAACGAATTGACGGAAATTCTGTCTGACCAAAAAAAATACGTTGCGAGTCAGGTTTTTTCATTTTGCCATAACGGAAAAAACATAGACGAGATGACTTCTCTTTCAAAAGATTTGCGCGACAAACTCAAAACGGAGTATTCCGCAAACGGAATCGAAATTTTGAAAGAATTTAAAGGAAAAGAAGGGACAAGCAAGTTTCTTTTGAAACTATTAGACGATGAGCTTATAGAGTGCGTTTTTATGCAAAACAATTACGGAAATACGATTTGCGTATCTACGCAAGTCGGTTGTAGAATGGGGTGCAAGTTTTGCGCGTCAGGCAAAGACGGACTTTGCCGCAATTTATCAGCGGGCGAAATCTTGGGACAAATTGTCGTCGTCAATCGCTATATGGGCGGAACGACAAAGGAGCGTAAAATTACTAACGTTGTTTTGATGGGAAGCGGCGAACCGCTGGATAATTATGACAACGTTTTAAAGTTTTTGTCGTTGCTTGGGGAAGAGAAAGGGATAAATATCAGCGAAAGGAACGTGTCTTTATCAACATGCGGTTTATGCGACAAGGTTTATGCGCTTGCGGACAGCGGACATCATCCAACGCTTACTTTTTCCCTTCACGCTCCGAATGATGAAATAAGGCGAGAAATTATGCCGATTGCAAAGAAATATTCGGTTGTCGATATCGCAAAGGCGGCAAAATATTATTTTGAAAAAACGGGAAGGCGAGTCATTTTTGAATATTCGTTGATGGACGGGGTGAATGACAAAGTCGAACACGCAAAAGCTCTTTCGAATTTACTTAAAGGCTTTCCGTGCCATGTCAATCTTATAAGACTGAATAAAATCGATAAAGGCGCTCTGAAACCGAGCATGAGCGCAAATCAGTTTAAATCCGAACTCGAAAAATTAGGTATGTCGGTCACTATAAGACGAAGCTTAGGCAGCGACGTCGAAGGCGCTTGCGGACAGCTGAAAAGAAGGTATTTATGCAAGGACGAATAATCAAAATCGTATCAAACGTATATACGGTCGACACGGAAAACGGCGTTTATAATTGCGTTGTGAGAAAACGCATAAAGAACGACGTAAAACCTGTTGTCGGTGACATCGTCGAGGTTTTAGAAACTTGCGACGCGTTTGTAATCGATGATTTGTATGACCGCAAAAACAGCCTTATAAGACCTTACGTTGCAAACGTAGACGCGGCGGTCATAGTCGTTTCACCGAAGCCGAAGCCTGATTTTTTGCTTGTCGATAAAGTCATAGTGAACGCAATCGATGAGAATATCGAGCCCATTATCGTTTGCAATAAAAGCGACGTATCGAAGCTCGATTTAAGCGAGTATAAAAATTCTAAGGTGTTTTATACGTCGGCTAAAACCGAAGACGGCATTAAAGAGCTTAAAAACTATTTATCGAACAAAACCGTTTGTTTGATAGGTCAATCGGCGGTTGGCAAAAGCAGTCTTATCAACGCTATGGCAAACCTGAATTTGCAAACGGGCGGACTTGCCAAAAAGACAGAACGCGGAAAGCATACGACAAGACAAACCGAACTTATAAAATGCGATGATTTTTGGGTTATCGACACTTGCGGCTTTTCGCTTTTGAACACGATTGATATAAAGCCCGAAGAGCTTCGACTTTATTATGAGGAATTTTTAAGTTATGCAGACGGGTGCCGATATCACGGCTGTACGCATACGACGGAGCCGGATTGTGAAATAATAAGGCGAGTAGGCGTTGATATTCCGAAAGGCAGATACGAAAGATACGTTGAAATATTCAAAGAACTCGAAGAAAAAAGGAGAAAAAAGTATGACTAAACCGCTTGTTGCGCCGTCGATTTTGTCGGCAGACTTTGCGAATATGGAAAAAGCCGCTTTAGACGTTAGAAAATGGGGCGGCGATTGGCTTCACTGCGACGTTATGGACGGCGTTTTTGTGCCGAATATAACTTTTGGAATGCCGATGGTTAAAGCTCTTGACAGAGTTACCGATATGACTCTCGACGTGCATCTGATGATAACCGAGCCTGAAAAATACGTCGAAAGATTTTGCGACGTGGGAGCCGATTTCGTAACTTTTCACGTTGACGCATCTAAAAACGTTGACGGAGCATTGGACGCAATCAAAGCAAAAGGCAAAAAATGCGGACTTGTGCTTAACCCCGACAAACCTTTGTCGCTTGTTAAGCCGTATATCGATAAAATCGATATGCTTCTTATAATGAGCGTATATGCAGGTTTCGGCGGTCAAAAGTTTATTCCCGAATCGGTACAAAAGCTAAAAGACGCCAAAAAACTTATCGGCGACAGAAACGTGTTGCTCGAAATTGACGGCGGAGTGGGTGAAGACAACGCAAAGGAAATTATCGCCGCAGGGGCGGACGTGTTAGTTGCAGGCTCATCGGTGTTTGGTTCAAAAAATCCCGAAAAGGTTATTTCTGCATTAAAAGGCATAGAATAACCGAAATTGTTCGGAAACCGTTTAGTAATATGGCATTTATATGTTTTTACACGGCAATTTAACCTATTGTCGATGAGCATTGACCGCTTGTCGATAGGATAGCAGTTTAATTTTAAGGTATGTAATTAACTGATTTATCGATAATATAACCGTTTTATTTAAAAGTTTGCAATTAACCGATTTATCGATAATATAATAGTTGTATTTAAAGGTTTGCAATTAACCGCTTGTCGATAATATAGCCGTTTTTTAAAATTAACCGATTTGTATGAAAGAGAGCGTCAGCTCTCTTTTTCGGCTTCCTTAGGTCTTTTAAATAAGCATATAATTTTTTTTATAAACTTTGGCACTTTTATGCAAATGAATTTCATAACGCCTCCTTTCAATTTATTATATGACGGCAAAATAAAAAGGTGCGTGTTTTGTAAAAATTTAAATTTTTTTGTAGAATTTTATTTCTATTTCAATCGATGCTACTATGGCGGCGTTTAAGCAGTTTAAATTTAGCCTTTTCGGAAACAATTTAACCGAGGATTAGAGTGAATGACAAGATAGTATAAAATGAATATAAAAGAGTAATCGTACGAAACGTTAAGTGAAATATGTCACTTGTTTTGATTGGATTATAATTGCAGAACGCTCGAAAAAACATTAAAACCGAATAAGGATTTAAAGAAAAAAGTTTAACAAAATAATGCTTTAACTAAATAAATCCTTACTTATCGATGTAGGATTATAAATTTTAAATAATAGCGGTAATGACAGTTATAAACAATCGAATTTGTTTTTAGATATTTCACCATAAGCCATTGTCTTATGAGAGCGATATCGCGAAAAGCGAAAAAGGGAGCCATTAAAAATAGCATAAAAAATGAGCGACAAAATCGCTCATAATTTAAGTCGAATTATTATCGAAAATTAGGCACGTTTAACTTTATCGCTTCTTAAGCAACGAGTGCAAACGTATTGTGCTTCGACACCGCCGCTTTCTGTGACGACCTTAACTTTTTGTACGTTAGGTGCCCAGCTGCGTCTTGTTTTACGATGGCTGTGGCTGACCATATTTCCGCTCATTCTACCTTTGCCGCAAACAGAACATACTTTTGACATATATATATCCTCCTAAAACTCTTTACAACATTGTTGATTTTAGCACTAAACGAAATTTTTAGCAAGCATATTTAGGCAAAATCATTCATTTGGTTGCAAAAACTTATAATATATTGTAAAATCATTACAAAAGGTAAACTTATGTCACTCAAAACGTCAAACAAATACGGGACAATCTCAATAACTGATGATGCAGTAGCCACTGTTTGTTCAAAAGCTGCCGCTGAGTGCTATGGGGTCGTGGAACTCGTTTCACGCCGTCTTTCCGACAACCTTAACAGGATTTGGGGAAGAGCTCAGTATGGCAAAGGAATAAAAATCGCTACGGTTGACAATCTGATGTTTATTGAGGTTTTTGTTATTTTGAAACTTGGCGTCAATATCGAAGCTGTTAAAGAATCGATTAAAGAATGTATGATTTACACCGCGGAAACCTTTACGGGAATGCGAGTCAAGCATTGCGGCGTAAACGTAGTTGGCATAAGAGTTTAATTCAAAAAAGGACGCGTTATATATATGCAAACTATAAAAAGCATTGACTTTAAAAATATGGTTGAGGGCGGCACGAAATCGCTTGACCTTAATCGTACGAAAATAGACGAACTCAACGTTTTCCCCGTTCCCGACGGCGATACGGGAACGAATATGTCGCTCACTATCAACTCGGCATTGAGAGGAATAAACGAATGTGAGTCTGAATCTCTTTCCGAACTTGCGCTTGCGTTTTCAAAAGGCGCGCTTAGAGGTGCAAGAGGAAATTCAGGCGTTATTACTTCGCAAATTATGAAAGGATTTGCGGTTGCGCTTAAAGACAAAGAAGAAATGACGGCAAGAGATTTTGCCGAAAGTATGCGTGAAGGGACGGAAATTGCATACGGCGCAGTTTCCGTTCCTAAAGAAGGCACTATACTTACCGTAATCAGAGTTATGGCTGAAACAGCTATTTCTATCACTAAAAAGAATAAAAACCTTGAAATAGAAGACTTTTTAAATCAAGTTATCGCATCGGGTGAGGATATTCTCGGAAAAACTCCCGAAATGCTGCCTGTTCTCAAAAAAGCAGGCGTTGTAGATGCCGGCGGAAAAGGGCTTTTGACCATTTTTTACGGCTTCTTGCACGCATTGACCGGTGTTGAAATTACCGCCGACGTCGTTCAGGACGGAACTCCAAACGCCGTTCAAAAAGTTGACGATGATTTCTTTGACAACGACTATGAAAATATTACGTTTGCTTATTGCACGGAGTATTTCATTACCAATATAAACAGCAAAACTACGCTTTCGGATATTGACGTATTAAGAGATTCTCTTATGGGAATCGGCGACTGCGTACTCGTTATCGGCGACCTTGACCTTATCAAAGTCCACGTTCATACCAATACGCCTGATAAAGCGTTGAAATATGCGTTAAGACTCGGCGAACTTGACAGCTTAAAAATCGAAAATATGCTTCAACAACACCGCAAAATCGTTGCGGCTCGCGAAGCCGAAAAACCGAAAGATAAGAAAGAAATCGGCGTAGTTGCAATTTGCGCAGGCAAAGGACTTGCCGATATCTTCAAGGACGTAGGTTGCGACCTTGTTGTCGAGGGCGGACAAACTATGAATCCGAGCGTTTATGATATTCTTAACGCTATAAATTCGGTAAATGCAAAGCACGTTTTCGTTTTGCCTAACAATGGAAATATTATTCTTGCGGCGCAACAGGCAAAAGAGCTTGCCGACGTTACTGTAAGCGTCATTCCTACAAAATTCGTTCCGGAAGGTTTTTCGGCAATGTTTGCTTTTGATCCAAACGCAAGCGTTGAAGATAACGAAAAGAATATGAACGAAGCGTTAAAGTCGGTTAAATCCGCCGAAGTTACTCACGCAGTCAGAAACACGAGAATGAACGGATTTTCCATTAAAGACGGCGATATTATCGGTATTTCGGACAAAAACGTCATTGCTTGCGGCGGCGATATCGATACTGTCGTTTCGCAAACCATAAATGCTGCAAAAACCGACGAAACGGAAATGGTTACGCTTTATTACGGAGAAAAAGTTACCGAAGACGAAGCCAACGAGCTTGTCGAAAAACTCGGCAAAGAATTTTCCGATATGGAGTTTGCCGTATATTATGGCGGTCAACCTCATTATTTCTATATGATTTCGCTCGAATAGAATGACGGCGCTCGAAGAAATTAAAGGTATCGGTCCTGCGACCGTCAAAAAACTGAATTCTCTCGGTATTTTTTCGGTGAACCAACTTTTGTTTACTTTGCCGACGAGTTATATCGATTTTAAATCTCCTATCTCGCTCAAACAGTCGAGAGTGGGAGATTTTTGTTTGTTCAAAGGCGTTGTTCTCGATTTAAACGAATATAATTTTAAACGTAAAAATTTTAGTCTGAAAATCGATTCTGCAGGTTATACGATTATGATTTATTTTTTTAATCAACCATATTTGCAAGACAGATTTGAAATTGGAAAAGAATATCTTTTTTACGGAAAAATATCTTCGAACGAACGCTACGGACGAATAATTTCTAATCCCGATTTCGAAGACTTTGGCAATGTGAAAAAATTAAAGGGAATTAAGCCTATATATCCGTTAAAAGGGATAATCGGTCAAGTAGCATTTTATAAAATCATTGCCGAAGCTTTAAAAGTAGCGGACATATCGTCGGTTTCCGATTGTATAACTTCGCCGCTTTTTGCCGCTGTCAAATCCGCGCACAATCCGACTTCGATCGACGATGCGTTAAACGCAAGAAAGCGAATTGCCTGCGAAGAATTGTTAAAGCAAGTTTTATCGTTTAAACTTTTAAAAGAAGAGAGTTTTAAAACGCATAAATATTCGGAGATTTTCGAGCTTCCGAAATTCGGTTTCGATTTAAGTGAAAGTCAGCAAAGAGCAGTTCTTGAAATTACAAACGATATGCGCTCCGAAAAACCTATGAACAGAATACTTGTAGGTGACGTCGGAAGCGGAAAAACCGCCGTAGCCTTTTCGGCTATAAAGCTATGCGCGGATTCGGGCGGTAGCGCAGTCATGCTTGCGCCTACGACTATTCTTGCTAAGCAACATTATGAAAAATACAAATCAATCGGAAATAATTGCGCGTTTGTGTGCGGTGAAACGCCTGCCGCCGAAAAAGAAAAAATAAAATCCGATTTCAAACAAGGCATTGTTAAGGTTTTGTTTGGAACGCACACCGTTTTGAACGATGACTTTTATAGCGACGATTTGTGGCTTGCGATTGTCGACGAACAACAGCGGTTCGGCGTTGAACAAAAAGATAAAATCATCTCCAAAAATCCGTGTGTCGACGTTTTAAGTATGACGGCAACGCCTATTCCAAGAACTGTGGCTTTGATATTCGACGATGAAATTGCGGTGAGTAAAATCGAAAAGCACAGCGAAAATAACGTCAAAACGTTTATAGTTTTGCAGGACAAAATAGACGCTATGTTCGAGTATATACATAAGCAATGTCAAAGTGGGAAGCAAGCGTTTATCGTATGTCCGAAAGTTTACGATATGGAATATCTTGAGGTGTATTCGGTTGAAAAAATCGCCAAAAAGCTGCATGAGAAGTTTTCCGACGTCGGATTTGAAATTGTATTCGGAAAAATTTCGGCGGCAAAAAAGTCGGAAGCGCTGGAAAGGTTTAAAAACAAACAATCGGCAGTCGTTTTTGCTACTTCCGTTATCGAAGTCGGCGTAGACGTGCCGTCCGCTTCGATTATGGCAATTATGAATGCCGAAAATTTCGGTATTTCGACTTTACATCAAATGCGTGGCAGAGTAGGCCGTGACGGAAATGCCGCAGAATGTTATTTGTGCGTCGGCTCGGATGCGGGTGAGAACGCAATAAAAAGACTTAAAACAGTTCAAAACATAAACGACGGGTTCAAACTTGCCGAACAAGATTTTGAAACAAGGGGTGGTGGCGACTATCTCGGAATTAGACAAAGCGGCAAAGCAAGCGGAAAATTCGATTCTTTGTTTGATAAAGAGTGCTTTATCGATGCAAAAAGAATTGTTAGCGAACTTTTAAACATATATGACAAAAAGACTTTGCTTGCTTTTTTAGAAAATGATTGCCTTAAAAACGTCGAAAACGTTTCAAAAATCTAATTTAAAGATTTCTATAGAATAAAAGACGCCTGACAAAGTATAATATAACTATATTTATATATTATCTTTTTTGACATATGCTCGTCTTGACAATTTGTTAAAAAACAATATAATTATATATAATTGAGAACGGTGGTGCAGTATTCTAGTCAGGCTTCGCCGTCCGAAGGCGGGGGTAAAATATCGCCGACGGGCATATCGATGAAGTTTTTGGTGATGGCTTTGATTGCCCAAATCAGGGCTGTTGCTGAGAGTTAAGATTTTTGGGCGTCTTGCAACGGCATGCAAGTCGCGACCCAATTTTCGTGGAGACCCGTTTTGGTAGCTCTTACTACTGAACGGAGTGAAACCTGCTATGCGGTGTTGATTGTTGATACGCTGTGTACAGTGTAGCCTGCCTTGCGTGAAATATTCGGATTTGGGAACTACGTTTGTGACGGGTAGGCCACCTAACGCAAACGATTGCCCGATGAAATTTATTTTGCAAAAGAGGCTAAGGGCGGAGGTTGTCTGCAAAGGAAAACTTCTAGACTGTTTGTGAAAAAATCTCTTGGGGATTATAGTGCGCTCTCAGTGGCTATCCGGTAGCGTTAAAGGCGACTTAACGATTCGCGGTGTGATAGGAAACTTCTTTTTCGGCGACGGAAAGTTTCTGCGAAAGGGAAAACCCACCGGACCTATGACGCAAGGTTTACTCGTGAGGTTACCACCGTCTCTATTTTTTTGAGGATTTTATGTCTGACGATTTATCGAAACAACCGAATAATTCCGACGTTTCGGACGCGCTGTCACCGACTTTGACTGAAAACATTCAAGCAAAAACAGTGTCGGACAAGCAAAATGAAAATGCGCCTTGCAATGACTTTGACGTGCATTGCATAGACTCGCTTTTGCCGAGCGATTTCTCCGATGCGGAAATTATGAACCGATCAAATAATGCAAAAGATAAAACGAACGACGTTTTAAATAGCAAATCGGAAACTTCCGAGTTACCTATTGACGATAATTCGGAAAAGAAACATAAAAAGAAAAATAAAAAAGATTCGGATGATGACGAAGCTAAGCCTAAAAAACGCAAAAAGCGTAATTTGTGGTGGCTGAAAATATCCATTATTTCGTTTGTTCTTGCGGCTTTTTTTAGTTTTATAAGCGACTTGACGTCATCGTTCGGCAATTTAGTCGTTATTTTGCTTTTGCTTGTGTTTTTGATACTCGGAAGTATACTTTTTGACGGAATCGGTGTTGCCGTTACGTCTTGCGACCTTGCGCCGCTTCTTAGTATGTCGTCAAGAAAAGTATACGGTGCAAAAACCGCAGTCAGACTTGTTAAGAACGCCGAAAAAGTTTCAAATATTTGTAACGACGTTATCGGTGACATATACGGCATTATTTCGGGCGGTTGCTCGATTGTTATAGTGCTTGAAATCATGAAGATTTTGCCGACCGTAAGTCAGCAGATTATAACGATATTATTGTCAAGTTTAGTCGCCGCACTTACTATCGGCGGCAAAGCGATACTTAAAGAAGTAGCAATTAAAAACAGTAAGGAACTTGTCATGTTCGTGGCAAAATTCCTTGCGATCTTCTCAAAAGAAGAAAGGAAAATTAAAAAGAAAAAATGAACACAAACGTTGCAGAAATCAAAAATTTAACAAATGAGCAACTTATGACTTTGGCGGATGAAATTCGCGCCGAAATTTTGGATTCCGTAAAAAGAAACGGCGGACATCTTGCTTCTAATCTCGGTGTGGTGGAACTTATGATTGCTATTCACCACGTTTTCGATACGCCGAATGACAAAGTTATTTTTGACGTCGGACATCAATGTTATGCGCATAAAATTTTGACCGGAAGACTTGAAGGATTTAAAAACTTGCGTCACTCGAACGGCGTTTCGGGTTTTCCTAAATCACAAGAGAGTAGATTCGATACGTTCAACACGGGACACGCCAGCACGGCCGTTTCTCTTGCTTGCGGTTTGATGAGAGCAAGACGTCATAACGGCGAAAATTTTAAAATTATTCCTATCGTCGGCGACGGCGCTTTTTGCGGTGGTGAAACTTTTGAAGCGTTAAACGACCTTGCGTGTATTGAAGGACAATGCCTTATCATATTAAATGACAATGATATGACGATTTCAAAAACGGAAGGCGAAGTTGTCAGGTCGGAAGACAACCTTGCAAGTTTTTTAACCTCTGTCGGTATAAGATATTTAGGCAGCGTAGACGGACATGATTTGCCTGAACTTATAAGACAACTCGAATACGCAAAAAGCTGCGATGGACATTATCTTTTGAGGGTAGTGACGACAAAAGGAAAAGGCGACGAAAACGCAATTTCCGACGCTGAGAAATATCACAGCGTTTCGGCAGGCGGTGTTAAGTCTTTCGGAAACGTCGTGGGAGAAAAACTTGTCAGTATGGCGCTTGCGGACAACAAAATAGTTGCAGTTACGGCGGCTATGACGGGCGCAGTAGGGCTTTCGAGCTTCAAGAGAAGTTTCCCTGACAGATTGTTTGACGTCGGAATTGCCGAAGGTCATGCCGTTTCTATGGCGGCAGGTCTTGCAAAGGGGGGCTTAAAACCGTTTGTCGCGATATATTCGTCGTTTTTACAACGCGGTTACGACCAAATTTTGCAAGACGTTGCATTACAAAATCTTCCTGTTAAGTTTCTTATCGACAGAAGCGGTTTTGTCGACGGCGACGGCGATACTCATCAGGGAATTTACGACATAGATTATCTTCTTCCGATGCCTAATTTGACCGTTTTATCGCCTGCCGACGAAACGGAACTTAGAAGAGCTATGGATTTAGCGTTAAAAATCAACGGACCTGTCGCAATCAGATACACAAAATACGATTTTGAACAAGATTTTACGGTGAACTGTGAACACGCTCACGTCGATATTGTTTGCACGAGCAACGTTATGCTCAGA
Organism: Bacillota bacterium; assembly: GCA_028724485.1. GTDB lineage: Bacteria > Bacillota > Clostridia > Christensenellales > CAG-917 > CAG-917. The sequence goes on from JAQYCY010000073.1 coordinate 23,258, forward strand.
CTTGGCAAGACAGTCGCAAAAATGCTCGGCGAAATCGGAATTTTGGCATCGGTTAAAAACGCATTCAATCTTAGCCGTAACGTTGTATCGAAAGCGAAACTTATCGTTATATTGGAAGACAGCAACTTCGGCGGCTATTACAAATCTATTGCGGCAATCAACGACAAAGTTATGGGTTATTTTGTTACAAAACCGAATTTTATACAAGCCGATCTCGATGAAATCGTCAAAGCCAATTTTGACGTCAATAAAATTGTCGATGAAATAAGAACTAAGATTTATGAGATTAGATAGTTTTCTTTCTGCAAAATCGGATGTTAAATCTCGTACATACGCAAGCCGTCTTATAAAAGACGGCTTAGTTTTGTTAAACGGAAAAATTTGTCTTACGCCATCAAAAGAAGTCGATGAAAATGCTGAAATTGAAATTTTAAAAGCAGATTCATTTGCGTCGTTTGGCGGTGAAAAACTTCAAAAAGCTATCGATTGTTTTAAAATCGACGTTCAAGGACTAAGTTGCATCGATATAGGATGTTCAAACGGCGGTTTTACCGATTGTTTGTTAAGACACGGCGCAAAAAGGGTGGTCGCAGTCGACGTGGGCGAATGCGCTTTGCCCAAAAACATATTGGACGATGAAAGGATAGAGTTTTTAAAATTCAATGCAAGAAACTTAAACGAACAAGTTGTGGACAGATGCGATTTTGTCTGCTTGGATTGCAGTTTTATTTCGCTTAACCTTTTACTCGATGCGGTTTATTCCGTATTGAAATTCGACGGACGAGCGGTTTTGCTTGTCAAACCGCAATTCGAAGTAGGTAAGAAATCATTAAACAAAAAGGGGATAGTAACCGATAAAAAGGCAGAAAAAAATGCGATAGACGAAATTAAGCGACACGCACAATCGATAGGCTTTGAAATTATCGGTTTTACCGAAGCGCCGAAAAAAGAAGCCGATAAAAATCAAGAATATTTGTTGTATTTAAAAAAGCAGTCTGAATGATTTTCAAGCTGCTTTTTTTAAATGTTTTATAAGGGTTATATCTTTATAAACCTTAATTTATAAACTTCAATTTATAATGTTTACATTTAATAAGACTATTTAACAAGCCGATTTAAATTAGCATATTTGAATTTGCCAAATCATAATTTTTGCCGATTATTTTTTATCGGACAAGTCAATCAAATTTCCGCAATAAGGGCATTTTGCAGACATTCCGAGCACTTCGACTTGCGCGCCGCAGAACGGGCAAGCCACGCTTTTAGGCGCGAATTTAAGGTGTTTTTCACGCTCTATGTTGACATAGCCGTCGTTCAAAACAAGTTCGGTTCCGTCTGCGTTGAACACAAGATTTTGAACGTATCTCTTTTGAATGAGACTGCTGACTACTTCGTATGCGGTTTTTTCGTTAATGCCGTAAAGAGTGCATATAACGGAAATTTTTCTGATTCCGTCAAAGTTTATGCTGTTGGCGATATTTACGTCGCGCTTAAAGTTGCCGTAATTTACCCAAGCAATCGGAGAGCCGTAAAAGCCCATAACGACGCAAAAGATGCCGAGTCCCATAAGGGCAAACATTGCGCCGCCGAATGTCGCTCCGACAACAATGCACGGAATTCCCACTACGAGCATAACGCTGAGAATAACCGCCGTTGTAAATTTCTTTTTCTTTGTTTTGTTTATGTCCATTTTTTCACCGTTAAAATGCGTTTTAATCCTTTAACGTTTATAAGCTGCCGAATGAATTATCAAACGCATTAAGATATGATAATGTTCGTATAACATAAGGTTATATAAACTAAATAAATTTTATAGTATATTACATTTTATGTCAAGAGCGGACTATCAATTTGTATTTAATTTTTATATGTTTATCTTGATGTATAAATTAGTAAATCTGGTAAGTTTTGGTAATTGTTTATTAAAAAAATTATGCAAATTTTATGCAATAACGGTCGATAACGTTTAAAAACATTAAAAATATGCAACAAAAAGATTTACAAGTAAACGATATAAAATTTTTTGTATAAATTTTAAAAACCGCTTGAAAAATTAGAGTTTATGGGTTATATTAGTTATACGCACGTTATGAAAGTAGCACTTTATTTCAGAAACAACGATATATCCGTAGAGAAAAAGTGTTTGGAATTTTCCAAACGTTTTGTCGACGAAAAAATCGAATGTACGGTAACGACCGATTTAAACATTGATTTCGACATAGACGCTCTAATTGTGTTCGGTGGCGACGGAACGGTTTTAGAAGCCGTCAGGCATACGGCAAAATATGGAATTCCGATACTCGGCATAAACCTCGGAAATCTCGGTTTTTTGGCAGAGCTGGAACAAAACGCTACTTTTGAAGAAACTTTAAAGATTTTAAAAAGCGGCAACATAAAAGAACGAATGATGCTCGGCGTAAAAGTCGGCGACAGGGTTTATACGTCGCTTAACGACGTTGTAATAAAATCGCTCGGAACTCGTCCGGTTTATCTTGTAGCGTCCGTTGACGGCTCGTTCCTTGACGAATATCGTTCGGACGGAGTTATCATTTGCACACCGACAGGCTCGACGGCTTATTCGCTTTCGGCAGGCGGCCCGATTTTATCGCCTAATCTCGACGCGCTTGCAATTATTCCCGTGTGTCCGCACACGTTACATTCAAGACCGATTGTGGTTTCATCTGACAGCAGGGTTAAATTCACGGGACTTAAAGCGTATGACAAAATGGGACTTGTGGTCGACGGAAATATGGTGCAGGAATTAGACGCGCTCGGCGAAATCGAAATTTTCAAATCGGACGTGAGCGCAAAATTTTTCACGACAAACGACAACGGCTTTTATAAAAAACTATTGACAAAAATGAACAGATGGGGGGTAACAAAAGACTAAAATGGCGCGTTCGCAAAGACAACTTAAAATTTTAGAAATCATTTCCAAATATGAAATAGATAAACAGGAAGAGCTTGTCGAAAAGCTCAACGAAGAAGGTTTTTTGGTTACCCAAGCCACCGTTTCGAGAGATATCCGTGATATGGGTATCATAAAAACTTTATCGAGCGACGGCAGAGGTTATAGATACGTTTCGCAAAAAGTCAAGGAAGACGACAATTCTGACAGGTATCATAAGCTCTTTAAAAGTTCCGTCATATCGATTGAAAGTAGCGAAAACATTATCGTAATCAAAACCGAAAGCGGAACGGCAAATTCTGCCGCAGCTTTAATCGATAAACTGTGTTACGAAGACGTCTTAGGCGCAGTTGCGGGCGACGATACGATAATTGTCGTTGTCGCCGACAAAAACAGAACCGATTTGGTTGTTGAAAAATTCGAGGCGTTATTGAAAAACTGATGATAAGCGAATTGAATGTTGAAAATATAGCTTTAATCGAAAAGCTATCATTAAATTTTTATAAGGGACTTAACGTACTTAGCGGCGAAACAGGCGCAGGTAAATCGATTATTATCGATTCTTTAAACTTTGTACTCGGCGAAAGAGCAGACAAGTCTCTTATCAGATACGGGAGCGACTTTGCGATTGTGGAAGTCGTTTTTTCCGATTATTTGACCGAGCCTATCAAAAACTATCTTGACGATATTGGAATCGAGCCCGACGAAGTATTGATTTTGAAAAGAAAAATGTCACTCGAAGGCAAAAACGAGTGTCGTATAAACGGCAAAATCGTTACGCTCGGCACGCTTAGCGGACTTACTAAACTAATTTGCGATATTCATGGTCAACACGAGCATCAATCGCTACTTAACGTAAATTCGCACTTAACGCTTCTTGACAACTTCGGCGGTGAAGAAGTTAAAAAGGCTAGGGAGCTTGTTTCCGATTCATACGCCCGTTTTTCAAAAATCAAAAGAGAACTAAAGCGTTTCGGAGACGGTGACGAAAGATTTCGCCGTATGGACGTTTTAAAATATCAAATCGACGAAATAGCAAAGGCGGCAGTGTATGAAAACGAAGAAGACGAACTTCTTGAAAAAAGGAAAATAATTCGCAACGTCGAAAAACTCAGAGAAGCATACAGCATTGCGCTCGAATCGCTTGACGGCGTTAGCGGCGCAGTTACACAACTTAAAGACGCCGAAAAAAGCTTGGTTCAGATTTCGCAATTTGAAAGCAAAGTCGACGAGCTGGCTTCTCGTCTTGAAACCGTTCGCATCGAAGCCAAAGACATAGCGTCGGAAGTTGAGACGCTTAACGAAAACTTGAACTTCGACAGCGGAGAAGCGCAAAGAGTGGAAGAGCGTCTAGAACAAATTCGTTCGCTTTACAGAAAATACGGCGGAAATTACGTCGCTATGCAAAAGTTTTTCGATTCTGCTAAAAACGAGTATGACGAACTTCAAACCGCAGACGAAACCATCGAAAGACTTAAATCGGAATATGATAAAGAGCTGAAATCGCTTAATACTTTGCTTAACAATTTGACTACGCTTAGAAAAGCGGCGGCAAAAGAGTTTGAAAACAAAATCGTAACCGAGCTTAAAGACCTCGGAATGGGCGGAACGACGTTTATAGTGAATTTTGCGGAAGTTTTAAATCCCGTTGAGAGTGCAACCGCAAACGGCGCAGACGTTGTCGAGTTTTTGATTTCACCTAACGTCGGAGAACCGTTAAAACCGCTTCAAAAGATAATATCCGGCGGTGAAATGTCAAGGTTTATGCTTGCGTTGAAAAATATCGTTTCAAAAATTGACGAAATTCAAACTATGGTTTTCGACGAAATAGATACGGGAATTTCGGGGCATATCGCCGAAGTCGTAGCGCAAAAATTATGCAATATTTCGAGAGAAAAACAGGTGCTTGCCGTTACGCATCTTCCGCAGCTTGCGTCGATGGCAGACGCGCATTTTAAAATCGAAAAGTTTGTCGATAACGGAAAAACGTACACAAAACTCACTTTGCTTTCCGACCCGACCGTGGAAATCGCAAGACTTATCGGTGGCGCGGATTACAGTGAATTTGCCGCTAAACACGCAAACGAAATGAAAGAATGGGCAAACGATTATAAATCGTCCATTGCGTAATAACGTAAATACAAAACAATAAAGCGTAGTGGCAATGCGTAATAATAATGCATAGCGAAAATACGTAACGAAATACGTAATGATTATGCATAATAACGTAAAAGTTGCAATTTATTGTTTTTTGTTGCAAAAAGTCAAAGTTTAAGCTATAATCGTTATGCAAGTTAGCCGAACGGTCGCATCGCAAGATGAGGAAAGTCCGAGCATCACAGAGCAAGGGTGCAGGGTAACTCCCTGTGAAGGCGACTTCAAGGATAGTGCAACAGAAAAAAACCGCCCGCAAGGGTAAGGGTGGAAAGGCGAGGTAAAAGCTCACCGGCGACTTGGTGACAAGAAGCAGTGTAAACCCCACTCGATGCAAGAGAGTTAAGGACTTCGGGCTGCTCGTCCGTCCTTACAAATCGCTTGAATATGCAGGCAACTGTATATCTAGATAGATGACCGTTTAAGACAGAACTCGGCTTACAGACTAACCTTGCAAGAGACCTTTTAGGTCTCTTTTTGTTTTCTATCGCAGTATTTTTATCGTAGTGTTTTTTGGGCGTATTTCCGGTTTTATTTGTAATATTATTTTTGTCGACGACGTTATTTTTTTATGCCTTTTATCGCTATTTGTTTGCGTTTTAACGGTAAAATCTGAATTTTAATTTATCTTATTTATATTTATATTTTAATTTGTTCCGCTATTTATAAATACTTATAATACGAAAATCAATACGATTAGACAAAACATATACACA
>JAQYCY010000074.1:0-3059 GCA_028724485.1 Bacillota bacterium
ATAGGCTTAGCTTCTTTTGGCATACTCATAACGAAATATCGAAGTTCGTCTAAAGAGTGGTCATCGACTTTTTTAGGTCGGTCGCCGCTCCACCAGTAACTTTTAAACTCCCTTATCATATTCGTACAACAGCGAAATATAAAAAGTCGCTTAGTTTTGAGTAGCGACTTTATTCTTTGAATGCCGGTATACAAATCTTTGTTCACTTTCGTGTTTACGCTTATTCCCCTTTCGCAAAAAAGCTGAGCAACCGACTTTGAATACGCAAGAGTTTTTTGATTTGCGGCGGAATCGATAAGTGCGCAAAGTTTACCCGAAAAATCCCTTCGCCAATCCAAACGGTCGGCAATCTCCTTGATTTTTTCGGTGTGATAATCTATATCACGCCCTGCCGCATAATGTTCTGCCACAACGTAAATATTTCCGTCGTAATCTACTGCATAAAAATGACAGCTTGTAGGATTGTTAAGCCCCGGATCTATTGAAATTCCGCTCTGCCATTCGGACGGAATATCGAAAGGGTCGATAACGTGTACGTTTTCGTCAAATTCGCTGTAAACTAAACCTTCCGCCGTAAAGAAATGACCGAACCGTCTGGACTCTTGCTCATCGTCGCTCGTTGTCGTAAGCATATTTTCTATCTCGTTTTCGTCGAGATACGGATTATCTTTCCATTCGATATGTTCGCTCCACACTTCGGGACTGCCGTGTTTGTTAAGTTCGATCTCATCATAAATAAACGTCAATCCTTTTAGAGGAGTCATAGTGCCGAACATATCGCCGACCTTATCGAAAATACGCATTTTACATTCGTCGTATATGTCTTTTGGCGGTTCTTCGTCAAACCAGACGAAATCGAGCGACGCGCCCTGAAATTTTTCACGCCCTTGGTCGCAAGACTTAAAGCCGATTTTGCTAAGTCCGCCGAATGCGTTTCTTACCACGATATAATCGATGATTCCGTATGACGGCGACGACTTTTTTCCGCTCTGCATAACTATATCTTCGATATATTCGGGCGCAAGGTATTTAAGTATTTTCGATTGCGCAACGTCGCGCTGAACTTCATAAGTAACGCTAACAACCCATCCGAAAACGTTGTCGCGGTTTTCTCTATATGGATGTATTCCCCTTGCAAGCCAAACCGCTTCGACTGCTCCGCACTCGGTTTTGCCCGTACGGTTACCGCCAAACACCCATCGATTGCGTTTGGGGCATTTGTGAAACGCCATTTGTTTAAGGTGTACCTTATCGCGATTGTAATTTTTCAACGGGTCGCCGCTACGCCTGTCCAATTCTTTTTCAATCTTTAATATACTCTTAACAATTTCTTCAACTTCCATCACGGCAAATTTACTATCGAAATTTTAAAAATCCAAAATCTTATGACACAAAACGACTAAATTATTTCAATCTTCTCTTTTAAAACAAAATCATCAACTACATACAGTCGGAAAGCGGTTAAATAGCGTTTAAATTCAAAATAAGATTAAAACAAGATTTAAATTACGGAAAATTTGACTAAAAAGCTAACTTATCGCTAAACTTTAATCGGTTAAATCACAAGGCAAGGTATTTTACGCTTTATTTTTATCTATAATTGTTATATAATATAGTTATGGAAAACTTAAAAGCAAAACAAATTTCAATAATCGTTTTTCTTGCAATCGCACTTTTCGCGACTGCGTTTTTCGTCACGTCGCTAAACGTTTCGATTGCAAACGCCGACGACGACCAATACATTTTTATTCCTTATGCAGGTGAACTCAAAGACCTTAGCGGAGCAAATCCGTCAAGTTACGTTTTCACTGACGAGCAGACAAACAAAACGTTCAAGCTCACTCAAACTTACTATGTAAAATATATATCGTCGAATGATGACAAACTCTATAAAGTATCTTTCGGCTCTCGTGTCGGATACATCGAAAAAAATTCCAAACTTCAACCGCAAAAAATAGACGGCGTGACAGATTTAAACTGCTGCCCTGACGTGACTTTAACGTTAAAAGACGGTGTTCCTTTCAAAAGCGGCGTAATCGAATACACTTCCGACTATACGTTTAAATACTTAGGCGAATCGGAAAACGGCAAAATTTGCGTCCTTTGCGAGAAAGACGTAACCAAAAAACAAGTCGTCGAAACCGACAAGAGTAATTTTAACGCTTATGCCGTGCCTTTGCACCAAGTAACGCAAGCGGCAAAGGACAAACTGTCAAGCGGCGAAGAATCGCAAATGCCCGACGGCTCGCTTAAACCTAAAACCGAAACAAACAAGACGCTCAGAGGCTTGCTCATTGCGGGCATAGTCGTTCCTGCCGTTATCATAATAATATTTATTTTCATTCCGAGAAAGAAAAAGCAAACTTATGACTCGTTTGCCGCATCTCGCCCGAATCCACGCCGTTCAAGGCATCCTATGCGCTACCGTGACGATTATGAGGGGGATTACAACTACAACGACAATTATCGTGACGACTATGGCGATTACAAAGAAAGTCCGTCTGAAAGAGATTACAGAAACAGAGATTTTAGACGCGACGGTTATCGCGATTACGATGACGAAAATAGGCGAAACGGCGGCTACCCTCGCGGCTATCGGCGTGACGACCGCTATTAAACAGCCTACGACAAAACCAAACCATTCAAACACTCAAAACCTACCAAACAAGACAAACCAAACAAAATAAACCCACCAAACGAACAAAAAAAGAGCCGTCAGGCTCTTTTATTTTGCTAAACTTCGTTTTATAAACTCAACCGCAACCTTTCTCCGCAAATACGAAAATCGAAATCTTGTCCTTTTGCAAGTTCCGAATTGCGTTACTACTTTCAGCAAGCCGATTTTGAAATCGTTTTTTGTCTTATCGATGTCAAAAATCCTGCCTCCAACAAACCTTGTCCCGTGTACGGTTAAAACACAATTAAGGCGGCTATGGCATTTAGCGGTTATTTAGCTTGCTCTTGTTTCTTTTTATAGTCATCTATTGCAAGGCCGATAGCTTCTTCCGCCAAAACCGAGCAATGAATTTTTTGAGGAGGAAGACCGCCGAGAGCTTCGA
>JAQYCY010000075.1:0-10013 GCA_028724485.1 Bacillota bacterium
GCGTGCGACGTCAAGCACTTAGTGTTCTCGTCAAGCGCGGCGACCTACGGAGATACGGGCGAAGATATTATAACCGAAAACTCGCCGCAAAATCCTACAAGCGTTTACGGAATGACGAAACTTATGATGGAACGACTTATGGCGGACTTTGATAGAGCTTACGGAATGAAGTACGTTGCGCTGCGTTATTTCAATGCGGCAGGCGCGCATGCGGACGGAGATATCGGCGAAGACCACAATCCGGAAAGTCATCTTATTCCGATAATAATGCAAGTCTTAAACGGAAAACGTGAAAAACTCGGCATTTTCGGCGACGATTATCCGACTTTTGACGGCACTTGCATAAGAGACTATATTCACATATCCGACCTTGCCGACGCTCATATCAAAGCGCTCGAAAGCCTTAGGGCGGGGGCGAATTCAAATTTCTATAATCTCGGAAACGGAAACGGTTTTTCCGTGAAACAAGTTATCGAAACCGTGGCTAAGGTTACGGGACGAAACGTCAATTACGAAGTTGTTCCGCGCAGAGCAGGCGACCCTGCGATATTGGTAGCTTCGAGCGACAAAATAAGAAGAGAACTTGGCTTTAAACCTCAGTTTGACAGCCTTGAAAAAATAGTAGCTTCGGCTTGGAAGTGGCACAGCACGCACCCCGATGGCTACAAAACCAAATAACGGGAGAAATTATGATTTCTGAAACGAATAAGAGCAATATTAAACCGGTCAGAAAAGCGGTTATACCTGCGGCAGGTTACGGAACAAGGTTTTTGCCTGCAACGAAAGCGATTCCGAAAGAGATGCTTCCGATTGTCGACACTCCGTCGCTTCAATACGTCGTTAAAGAAGCTGTCGAAAGCGGCATTACCGATATTTTGATTATAACGACAAGAGGAAAAGAGGCAATCGAAAATCATTTCGATAAGTCTTTTGAACTCGAAACAAATCTTAAAAACGCGGGCAAAGACGATTATCTCAAACTTTGTCAGGATATAAGTTCGATGGCGAATATCGAATACGTTCGCCAAAAAGAAATGAAAGGAAGCGGCTGGGCAGTTCACTATGCCAAAAACTTTGTGGGCGACGAACCGTTTGTCGTTTTGTTCGGCGACGACGTTATCTATACGACAAAGGAACAACAACCGGTTTCCAAACAGCTTATCGACGCTTACAACGTCACGGGAACGTCAATTCTCGGCGTTCAGACTATTGAAGGCGAAGAAATCAGAAAATACGGCGTTGTCGTTCCGGACGGCAAGACCGAAGGCAGATTTACAAAACTTAAATCGCTCATCGAAAAACCGCAAGGCGAGATTCCGTCGCACCTTACGAGTCTTGGAAGATTTTTGCTTACGCCCGACATTTTTGAAATTTTGGAGCGTACGACTCCTGCGCCGAACGGCGAAGTTTATCTAACCGACGCTATCGGCACGCAAGCGAAAGAAAGCGGCGTATACGCTTATGAATTTGCAGGCAGAAGATACGATATAGGCGACAAGCAAGGATTTTTGGAAGCGTGCGTCGAATACGCATTGCGTGACGAGAGGCTTGCGGGTGGCTTTAAGGCATATCTTAAAGATATAACGAAAAACCTTTAATTGAAGCCCTTCGGGGCTTTTGAATTTTATGATACTGTGTGATTATTGCAAAAAGAGAGAAGGCGTCCTGCCTTACAGTAAAACTTCGAGCGGTCAATGCGTCGTTTTGCATCTTTGTCCCGAATGTTACAAAAAGATGAACAGTTTGGGGCTTGACCCTTTTGAAGTCGTAAAAGAGTTGATTGAACGCGACGGCACGGAATGTAATTCGTGTGGTTTTTCCGTTGACGATTTTAAGGATACCTTTTATCTCGGATGCGCCGATTGCTATAAGGATATGTCCGACGCCGTTCTGGGGGCGATAAGCAGGGTTCAACCTGCCGTTCGCCACGTCGGAAAGCGTCCTACGGGAGGCAGGCGATGAGCATTTTCGACACGGTTATTTCATCGAGAATAAGACTTGCAAGAAATATCAGAAATTTAAGTTTTCCGCAGAATTACAAGCCTTTTGAAGCGGACAAGATTTACGAATTTACTTTTAAGGCAGGCTCGGCGGTTAAGTCGGTTGAAAACTGCGAAACTATCGTTATGTCGTCGCTTGGCGAAATCGACAGACAGTCGCTTGTCGAAATGCATCTTGTAAGTCCTAACTTGCTTAAAAATAAATACGGTAGCGTAGTGTTGTCGGCAGATAAAAACATAAGCGTTATGCTAAGTGAAGAAGACCATATAAGAGAGCAATGCATTACGGACGGTTTAAGTCTTGACTTGGCTTATAAACGACTTGACAGAGTGGACGACGCACTTATAAATTCGCTCGATATTGCGTTTGACGACAGGCTCGGCTTTTTGACGGCGTGTCCGACAAACGTAGGAACGGGAATGAGAGCGTCCGTTATGATGTTTTTGCCGGCTTTAAAAATGACGCATTTACTTGACGACGTGTTGGTTAAGGTTGCGCGTTCGGGCGGATATACGTTCAGAGGCGCATACGGCGAGGGTAGCGATGCCGAGGGCAACGTCTATCAGCTGTCAAATTCGTATACGTTGGGGCTTAGCGAAAAGGACATATTGGACGGCGTAACCAAAACGGCGATTCAGCTTGCAGAATGTGAAGATAAAGCGAGAAGAAAACTGCTTGCCGAGATGACCATTCCGCTTAAAGATAAGATATGTAGAAGCTGGGGACTTATATCTAATGCGTATATAATGTCGTCGAGCGAACTGATGAGCCTTCTTTCCGACGTAAAACTCGGAATAATTTTGGGAATATTGCCAAGTTACGACATAAAAAAACTTGACCGCCTTGCCGTGCTTTCGGGGGCGGCTATGCTGTGTCAGGGCGTCGGCGAACTCTCGCCCGAACAAAGAGATATCAGAAGAGCGGCTTTTGTAAAGAGTGCGATAAACGGAGATTAGTATGAGTACGGTTACGAGAAATTTTGAAAACGTTTTTTATGCGGCAACTCGCCTTGCTTCGGAAACGGGCGGAAACGTATATTCGGAGCATATACTTTACGGCTTAGCCAGCGTCAAAGGCTCGGTCGCTCAAAAGATTTTGTCCGAGTTCGTTTCGGCTGACGAACTTTTAAACAATTTCAAACTTCATTCGGTCGGCGGAGCTATCTTTTCGGAAAGAGCAAACAGAATAAGGCAAAGAGCAATCGAGGCGGCGGCGATAAAAGGCACGGCGGCGGCAACCGAGCATATTTTGTATGCGCTTTTGCTTGAAACGGATTGCGTAGCGTATAGATATTTAGTTTCAAAAGGAATGAACGTCGGCGCGCTCGAATATGAACTCGAAACTTCGTTCGGAATCAGAAAAGACGACCGATACAAAAATCCCACACGCTCAAACGTTTTAGTTGCCGATTTTAACGATCTTATCGGAAAGCTCAACAACGGACTTACCTATAACGGCGAAGACAAGCAGAATACGTTTGGCGATAAGCAAGACGCAGAGTTTTCGGGGAAGGGAGATATATACGAAAAAGGCTTAAATCAATATAACAAAAGCGGTTTCGAGCCGATTGAAAATTTAAAAAGCACTCTTCCCGTCGGACTTGAGAAATTCGGTGTAGACCTGACAAAAAAGGCAAAAGACGGAAAATTGGACCCTGTTATCGGACGCGGAAAGGAAATTGAAAGATTGGTGCAGGTTCTTTGTCGTCGCACGAAAAATAACCCTGTGCTTATCGGCGAACCGGGCGTAGGAAAATCTGCGGTTTTGGAAGGGCTAAGTCAGGCTATTGTTAGCGGAAACGTTCCCGATGCGCTTTTGGACAAGACCGTGTTTTCGCTTGACCTTACGTCAATAGTCGCGGGAGCGAAATATCGCGGCGAATTTGAAGAACGTTTTAAATCGGCGCTCGACGCTATAAAGTCGGCAGGAAATATAATTTTGTTTATAGACGAAATTCACACGCTCATAAAAACAGGCGGAAGCGAAGGCGCGCTTGACGCCGCAAACATTTTAAAGCCTATGCTCGCTCGCGGCGAACTTCAAACTATAGGCGCAACTACAATTGAAGAATATCGAAAGTATATCGAAAAAGACCCTGCCTTAGAAAGAAGGTTTCAACCTGTGCTTGTAGAAGAACCTTCGGTTTCGGAAACCGTCGAAATATTGAAGGGACTTAAACAAAAGTTTGAAAATCATCATAAAGTTTCCATAACCGAAGACGCATTACAAGCGGCGGCAGTTATGGCGGATAGATATATAACGGATAGATTTTTGCCCGACAAGGCGATAGATTTGCTTGACGAAGCCTGCTCGAAAAAGAAGATATATTCGTTTACAGTACCTAAAGAAATCAGAGAACTTGACGGAAAAATCAACGAGCTCGAACTTGAAATATCCGAAGCCGTAAGACACGAACAAACGTCGGTTGCGGAACACCTAAAAGCCGAACTCGGCGGTGTTATCGAAACTAAAAAACAAAAAGACGCCGAATGGCAACTTAAAACGCAAAACGCAAACCGCATAGTAACTGAAAACGAAATTGCGGAAATCGTTGCGTCGTCTACGGGCGTGCCTGTGACAAAACTGACCGAAACCGAGTCGGAAAAATTGCTCGGTTTGGGCGAAGCGTTGTATAAAAGAGTAATAGGACAAAACGAGGCTGTCGAAGCGGTGGCAAAGGCCATTAAAAGGGCAAGAGCAGGACTTGGCGACAGCGGCAGACCGATAGGCAGTTTTATTTTTTTAGGACCTACGGGCGTAGGAAAGACCGAGCTTAGCAAAGCGCTTGCCGCAGAACTTTTCGGCGATGAAAATCTTATTGTCAGAATCGATATGTCCGAATATATGCAAAAGGAAAACGTATCGAAAATGATAGGCTCAGCCCCGGGATACGTCGGATACGACGAGGGCGGACAGCTTACCGAAAAGGTTAGAAGAAAACCGTATTCCGTCGTATTGTTCGACGAAATCGAAAAAGCGCATCCCGACGTATATAATCTGCTTTTGCAAATTCTTGACGACGGCAGACTTACCGACAGTCAGGGCAGACTTGTCAGCTTTAAAAATACCGTAATCATAATGACGTCAAACGCAGGCGCGGCGGAAGTCGGGAAAAATAAGGTCGGATTTGACGATGACGACGAAATAAAAGCGTTTGAAAGAAAAAAGGAAGCGCAAATCAATGCCTTGAAGCGTTTTATGAAACCCGAATTTATAAACCGTGTCGACGAGATTATAGTATTTAAAAATCTTACGCTCGGCGACGTCGAAAAAATCGGCTCGTTGATGCTCGATAAGCTTGTAAAGAAAATGGCAAGACAAGGCATAGAGCTTACGTTCACCGACGAAGCGAAAGAGTACGTTTTTAAAAGGGGATATGACCCTGAATACGGCGCAAGACCGCTTAAACGCACAATCGCAAAACTTTTGGAAGACAGTTTGTCGGAAGAAATTTTGCTTGGCGACATACAATCCGGCGATAAAGTCGAAGCCGCATTGGAAAACGGCGAATTGACGTTTAACCTTTTAGACGAATGATGAAGTTTTCCATAAAACGGTAAATTTTTAAATTGGGTATTGAAATAGCGACCGACTGAGTGTATAATATAATTATCAAAAGGCTTAGGAGGTCGGCTATGAAAATCGAATACGTTGGAAAGGGCTATAACGTCAGCGATTCCCTTAAAAGTGTAACTGAAAAGAAGAGCAAAAAGTTTAAGAAGTATTTGGGCGACGACGCAGTGCTTAAATACACTATTACGTTGACGGGTGATACTTACACGACCGAGCTTATTGCCGAATATAACGGACGACTTATTAAAGCAGAAGCGCAATCGGACACACCTTTTAAAAACCTCGACGAAGTAAATTCTCGTTTTGAAGGTCAAGCAAGAAAATTTAAAACCGCAGACGGAAAAAGCAAGAGAGGTTGGAAACGTACCTATCCTGAAGTTCCGAGTAAAATCGAAACCGAACCGACGGAAGAGGACAAATAATTTTTAAAATTTAAAAAACGGCTTTAATAGCCGTTTTTTATTTTTGCCCTAATTAAAAATTGCTTTTTAAGTTTAAAAATTTTAAATTTCATTTTATTTGCTTAAAAGGTTGTATAATTATAATGTATAAACGCATAAATATGATAAAAATCGTTATCTATATGTATAAATATACAAAATTTGCTAAAATATACAAAAAACCGCGTGAAACTGTAAAACGCTTGATATAAGGTGTGATTTGGTATATAATGGGCAAAAATAGATATGAAAATGATTTTGAAAATTAAAAACAAAATGACGAATTATCAAATTGTTGCGATAGCTTTCGTCTTACTTATATTTTTGGGTTCGGCGCTTCTTAGTCTACCGATTGCCTCAAAAAAAAGTACGCCATATATTGACGCTCTATTTACTTCTACTTCGGCTGTGTGCGTAACGGGGCTTGTTACTTTTGACACTTTTACGCACTGGACGACTTTCGGACAAGTGGTTATTTTAATCTTGATGCAAATCGGCGGTTTGGGACTTATGACGCTCATGACGATCTTTTCGCTTTTTGTACGCAAACAGTTGACGCTTTCCGAAAGGAGCTTGTTTATTTATTCGACGGGCAGTCAAGTCGGCTCAATAAAGAGCGTAGTTAAGCACGTCGTGCTGGGAACCGCAATTTTTGAACTTATCGGAACGATTTTGTTATCGATAAGATTTTGTGCGATTTTCGGCGCGGGAAAGGGCTTGTATTTTGCTCTGTTTCACGCAGTGTCGGCGTTTTGTAATAGCGGCTTTGACCTTATGGGGGCTTATTCGGGTCAGTTCAGCTCGCTTATTGCTTTTTCAAACGACGTTATAGTAAATTTGACGATATCGTTTTTGATAGTTATGGGCGGTTTGGGTTTTTTGGTTTGGAGCGACGTAATAGCAAAAAAATTCAATCCGAAAAAATTTTCTTTGCACACAAAAATCGTTCTCGTTACGTCTTGTTCGCTTTTAGTCATAGGAATGGTTTTATTCTATCTTTTTGAAATGAACAACTATTTGGCAGGTAAAACGTCGGGAGAAGCGTTTTTAATTTGTCTGTTCCAATCGACTTCGGCAAGAACTGCAGGTTGTGCTACGGTTGACACGGCGGCTCTTTCCGAAAGTTCAAAGCTGCTTACAATAGTACTTATGTTCATCGGTGGAAGCCCCGGTTCGACGGCAGGCGGCATAAAGACGACAACGCTTGTTATTTTACTGTTTTCCATAATTGCCAACGTAAAAAGAAAGAATACGATAACGGTAGGCAAAAGGCGAATAGACAACAGCAACGCTTCTCAAGCATACGCAATCGTTACGCTTTATCTCATTGCGGCGGCTTTTGCGGCGGCAGTGCTGTGTCTCGATACGAGCATAACTTTGGAACAGGCGGTGTTTGAATCGGTTTCGGCATTAGGCACGGTAGGACTTACGCTCGGCATAACGCCTTATCTTGCTTGGTGGGGGAAATTGGTTTTGATAATTTGTATGTTCGGTGGTAGAGTAGGTATGTTGTCGCTTGTTATGATATTCGCAAACAAAAACAAGGTCGTTCCGCTTGAAAGACCTAAAGAAAAAATCATTATAGGATAGGTATAAATTATGGCAAAAAAACGCGCTTCAAAATCAATGCTTGTTATAGGTGTCGGACGATACGGTAAGTATCTTGCTTTAAAACTTTTGGAACTTGGCAACGACGTTATGATTATCGATCAGGACGAAAAAGTTATCGAGGAGCTTGCGCCTGTTTTTACCGACGCGCATATAGGCGATTGCACTAGCGAAACGGTGCTTAGAGCAATCGGCGCGGCTAGCTTCGATTGTTGCTTTGTTACAATAGACGAAAACTTTCAGGCATCGCTTGAAATCACATCGCTTTTATCTGATATAGGCGCAAAGAAAATCGTTGCAAAAGCGTCCAGAGAATCGCAAGCGAAATTTTTGATGAAAGTCGGGGCAAACGAAGTTGTATATCCCGAAAAAGACAATGCCGAAAGACTTGCCGTTAAATACGGAACTAACAACGTTTTCGATTATATTCAACTTTCAAAGGATTATTCGCTTGTTGAAATTCCTATTATGAAAGATTGGATAGGCAAGAGCATTTTGGAAATCGGCGTCAGAAAAAACTATGATATAAACGTCATCGCTGTGAAGAGAGATAATGAGTTTATTCCTTCGCCGACGCCGAATTTTGTGTTTGCCTTAGGTGACCACGTCGTTACGCTCGGACATTCCGACGAAGTGATCGAAATTGCGCAAAGATTGAAATAACAGCGATTTAAAACTTAACATCACAAGTTAATATAATAATTAGTCGCAAAATAATTAGTTGAAAAATAATTAGTTGCAAAATAATTGAATACGAAATATTTAAAGATGATTTAGACCGAGATAATAAAATTTCGCACAAAACAAATAAGTCAAGCCGACGGCTTGACTTATTTCATTTCAAACTGATCTATTGCGCTTCGATTTGACTTTATTTCAAAATAGATAATTTCAAAATATCTGTCAAATTTTAAATTTGATTAGCTATCGTATCGTTTTAAAATCATTACAATCTTGGTTTTATATTTTAAATCTTAGCTTAATATATCTTGTTCCGCATCGGTTTGTTTGCGTTTTAAAGGCTTTAATTTTTTAGGCTTTTTCTCTTTTTCTTTTTTTGCCTCGCCAAACAAAGTGATTGTGAACATAGTATATTTGCCTTCTTCGCTTTGACACTCTATTTTTCCGTCCATAGTATCTACAATGGACTTTGCGATAGATAAGCCCAGTCCAAAACTTTTCTTTTCCGATTCCTCGTTTGTCACCTTATAGAATCTTTCAAAAATATGCATTTGGTTTTCCGCAGAAATTCCGTTTCCCGTGTTAGAAATCGTAAGTCGAATTGTTTTTTTGTTTCGCTCTAAGCCGGCTCTGATTTTTCCGCCTACGTTGACGTATTTAATGGCGTTATCGCAAAGAATAGACAAAAGTTTGTCAAGGCTTGCCGTATCGACCATGAAATAAATGTCGTTTTCGATTTTGGTTTCGAGCGTAATGTTTTTTTCGAAACAAGTCGCTTCAAAAGAGAGCAGTGTGGACTCTAAATATTCGCTCAAATTGATAAGTTTTTTATCGGGCTGATAAAACGCGCTTTGGAATTTACTAAGCTCTAACATCTCGAAAACAAGATGATTCATCTTTTCTATCTGTTGATTTGAACTTGTAAGCCATTTTTTCGCATCGGGGTTATCGCTTAGCGAATCGCTGATTAAGTTTAAATCGGTAGCAATGACGGTGAGCGGAGTTTTAAGTTCATGCGAAACGTTTGCAACAAGTTCTTTTTGGTTGTTGAAAGCGTTTTCGACGGGCTTAACAGCCTTTCTTGCAAAAAGCCAGCCGAGCAAGGCAAACAGCCATACGCATGCGACCGTGACAATACCAAACGTAACGACAAGCGTAATAATCGCCCTATGGTCGGCAGAGTAATCGCAAACCGCATATACGATTTCATCGCTGACGGGATTGTTTGTACGCGCTTTTTGAATCCAAAAATGGCGAGAGCCAATCTCGATTTTCTCTCTTTTGGTATTCAATACTTTGTTTATAATTTGTGCCTGCTCGTTTGGTGTGTAAGGTTCAAGACGCTTTTTTTCGACTACGATGCCGTCGCGTTTGACAATAACTATGCAATTTGTCATTCCATCGAAATTTTTAAATTCACGACCGAAACCGCCGCTTATCTGATAGTCGCTTATGGTGCGGTTTAAACTGTCTTTTACGTTTCTTGTCATATTGCCATACGCTATGCCGAACACAACGGTGAATATAACGAGCAAAATGCCCGTGCCGATAGCCGAGCATAAAAGCATAAATTTATATTTTAAATCGCCGAAGAGTTCGGTGTTGTCTTTTGACGGTTTTTCGTTGTTATTCACTCTTTTTGTCCTCTAATTGATAGCCCACGCCTCTGATTGCCGAAATAGTGAACGGCGCATTTAAGAAGTTGAGTTT
>JAQYCY010000076.1:0-3591 GCA_028724485.1 Bacillota bacterium
GTAATAAAATTTTAGTGTAAAAAAAGGAACTCGCAGAGTTCCTTTTTGGCGCTTGCCTTAGTCTTGAACCCCCGTGTATTAGCGAACTTGTGAGCGTCCACTGCGAAAGCAGGGTCGGCTTTGCGTAGCAAAGAAATTGCCTTTGGCAATTTGGGTTCAAGTCCGTTTTTTTAGTGTAAAAAAAAAGGAACTCGAAGAGTTCCTTTTTGGCGCTTGCCTTAGACGTTGAACCCCCGTGTATTAGCGAACTTGTGAGCGTCCACTGCGGTGCAGGGTCGGGGGTTAGTTATAATAAAAAAAGAGTACTCAATGTACTCTTTCTTTTTGGCGCTTGCCTTAGTCTTGAACCCCCGTGTATTAGCGAACTTGTGAGCGTCCACTGCGGTGCAGGGTTGGCTTTGCGTAGCAAAGAAATTGCCTTTGGCAATTTGGGTTCAAGTCCGATTTTTAGTGTAATAATATTTTAGTGTAAAAAAAGGAACTCAACGAGTTCCTTTTTGGCGCTTGTTGAGGGACTTGAACCCCCGACACTGCGGTTAACAGCCGCATGCTCTACCGACTGAGCTAAACAAGCATTTCGATTGCTTTAATATATTAGTTTGAAATTAAAATTTTGTCAACTGTTTAGGCTATATTTTGCAATTTTATTTTGTTTATTTCTATGCTAAGGTTTTTCTTAGCATAGAAATAAAATTTAACCGATTGATTTTTATTTAACCAACGTATTAACGCTAACAAATTAAACTTTCAAATCTAATTTTTTTAACTGTTAAATTTATATAATTTTTATTATATTTTTAACCAATCACTCTAAGCGGCAAAATCAAATATAACCAACTCTTGTCTTGTCCTTTGATAATTCCCGGGGCAGACGGAGAAGTGAAATTTAACGTTATATATTGGTCTTGAATTGCTCTCATGGCATCGATAATATATTTACTGTTAAATGCAATAACTATATCTTTTCCTTTAAGCGCAATTTGTACTTTTTCGTTTATTTCGCCCGTTTCCGATTCCGCTTTAAGTAAAACTTGATTTTCGCCGACTTCCATTTTTACGTAACTCTTCTTTTCATTTCTTGAAATAAGAGATACACGGTCGATAGCATTTTCAAATTGCTTTTTATCAACTACTACTTCGGTTGTAAATTCACTCGGAATAATTCTTTCGTAAGCTATATAATTGTCTGCTATAAGGCGAGTAACAACTTTTGTATGACCTAAGTCGAGCATTATATAATGCTTTTCAAAAGACAAAGCAATTTCGCTGTCGTCGTCTTCTATTAGTCTGCTCATTTCAAGCATCGAACGAGACGGAACGACAATTTTTTCTTCAATTTCGGTATTTTCGATGTTGACTGTTGCAAGTGCCAAACGATAACCGTCAGACGCTACGCCTTCGAGAACGTTTCCCTTTATATTCAAACAGCATCCTTTAAGAGGCGGACGCGATTCATCCGTTGCTACGTTGAATATAATTTTATTTATAAGCTCTCTGAAATCTTTTTTTCCAACTTTAAAGAATTTTTCTTCGCTTACCTTTTTAAGTTCAGGATATTCGCCGACTTCGCCGCAAGACAAACTTACTTCACTGTCTAAATATCTTATTTTAAGTCTGTTCTTTTCGGTGCCGTCAAGTTCTATTTCTTCCTCTTCTATCTTTTTGCAGTATTCGGCAAAAATCTTACCCGGAACGACAATTTCGCCTTCGAGCAAGACGTTTGCTTTAATTCTTTTTTCAATCCATAAATCAAGGTCTGTTGCAAGCAAAATAAGTTCGTCGTTTTTTGCCGTAATTTTTACGCAATCCAAAATAGGATTTACCCTTTTTATAGGTAATGCTTTAATGACTTTTGAAACGGTTTCGCTAAGCTCTAAGCCTTGGCATTTGATTTTCATATTCCCCTCCTTTGGGTATTTATATATTTTTAAATAATAATAGTTTTAATAAGCAATGTTAACAGTGTGGATAAATATATAATGCCACAACAAATTGACGTTAGCGCCGATTAAAACGCAATATATTGAGCTTTTTTTGATTTTACAATGTTGAAAACTGTGTTTACCGATCAACATTGTATCAACATAAAAAGAAGTTGTCCACCTTAGCGGTTTAAAAGACTGTTTTTTATGTCGGAAATGATAATTCTCATACGCGGATTATGCTTAATTTCTTCCGTTATTTTGTCGCGCGCGTGCATAACGGTGGTGTGGTCTCTTCCGCCGAAAATCTTTCCGATGGAAACAAGCGGAACGCCTAACATATCGCTCATAAGGTACATAGCAATCATTCTCGGTTCGACAATATCTTTCGTCTTGCTTTTACCTGTAATTTGTTGGTTTGTAATATTGAAGAAATTGCAAACCGCGCTTAAAATGTCGCTTTCTTCGATTGTTTCCTTTTTGTCTTCGATAAAATCACAAAGAGCTTCTTTTGCAAGTTCGACCGTGTCGACGATGCGATTTGTAAGAGAGCTGTAAAAAATGATTTTATTCAAAAGACCTTCCATTTCACGAATGTTAGTTGTAGATTTTTCCGCAATATATTCCGCCACTTCGTCCGACAAAGTAAATTTTTCGCGAGCCGCATAGTTTTTCAAAATTGCGATTCTCGTTTCCATATTAGGCGGTTGAATGTCTGCAATAAGTCCCCACGAGAAACGAGTTCTCAATCTGTCAGAAAGTTTGGCAAGGTCGTTAGGGGCGCAATCTGCCGTTAAAACAATTTGCTTTTTGTTTTGATAAAGGTCGTTAAAAATATGGAAGAATGCTTCTTGCGTACCTTCTTTACCGGAAACAAATTGAATATCGTCAATCATCAAAATGTCGGTGTTACGATATTTTTCTCTGATTTCGTTTGTGCTGTTTACGTTGTCTTTTGCAGTTCTTATCGAATAAATAATTTCGTTTATGAAAGTATTAGAGTCGGTATACAAAATGCGGACTCTCGGATTTGTCTTTCTTAAATGATTTCCTATTGCGTGCAAAAGGTGCGTTTTTCCAAGACCTGCCGACGAATATATAAAGAGAGGATTGTATTTTCCGCCTATATCGTCGCAAACTGCTTTAGCGGCCTCTAATGCAAATTCGTTGCTTCTGCCTTTGACGAAATTTTCAAAAGTGTAACGTTCTAAAAATTTCATACCGCTCGGCTCGTCAACCGAATCGCTTTTTACGATAAGTCCTTCGTCTTCTATAAAACTGTCTTGTTTTTGAAGATAAGAATCTTTTTCGGTATCTATGATAATTTCGACTCCCGAAATAAGCGGATTTATTTTTTTGATAACCGTCTTTATAGTATCGAGATATTTTCCGTCGATAGTCTTTTTTGCGGAATATGAATAGGTAGCCAAAATGAGAGCGTTTTTTACAAAACACACAGGTTCTAATTTATCAATCCAAACGTCATAACTTATTGAATTGAGTTCTTTTGAAAGCTCGGATTTAGCTTCTTTCCAAAAATCGTCGATATTTATCATAGTTATTTTATTATAACTAAAAATAATAAATATTTCAACGGAAATGACAAAATATAATCAAAACTTAAAAATTTTTAAGAGAAATAAAAAACGTATATTTGATAATTTATATA